>NZ_LSKN01000095.1:0-106532 GCF_001557075.1 Methylobacterium sp. CCH7-A2 | reverse complement strand
TCCTCGACCGGCGCGACGAACTGGATGCCGGCATTGTTGACGAGGATGTCGACCGCGCCGAACTCGGCCTCGACGCCTGCGATCATCGCGGCAATTGCCGCGCCATCGGCCATGTCGGCGGCGCTGTAGCGCGCCTCGACGCCGAACTCGTTGGCGATGGCGGCGCGCTCCCGCTCGATCGCGTCAGCCTCGCCGAAGCCGTTGATCACGACATTCGCCCCCTCTCGCGCATAGGCGCGGGCCATCGCCAGCCCGATGCCGGAGGTCGAGCCGGTCACGATCGCAGTTCTGCCCTTCAGCATGATGGTGTCCCCCTATCCCAATGACGCCTGAAGACAGGGTTGGCCTAGCATGGGCGATGCCGCCCGGCCGGGCGGATTGGCCAGGGAACGGGCCGTTGCGGGGTGCCAGCGCGATTTCGCAGCAAGAACGCGCCGCCGGGCCAGCGACCAGGGCAGCCGCGCTCAGAAGCGCGGTTCGGGCAGGCTTTCGACGAGCTGGCTCAGGCCTGTGCTGTAGCGTTCGCGCAGATCCGCCCAATAGGGATGCTGGGCGGTGAATTTGGCGAGTTGCGCCGCCTTCAGGCTACCGGCCTCGTAGCGCAGCAGGTCGATCGGCGGCGCGACCGAGAGGTTGCTGCGGATGGTGGCGTCGAAGGAGAGAAGAGCGAGCTTGGCCGCCTCGTCGAGCCCGCTGCGCATCGTCAGGGCGCGGTCGAGGATCGGCTTGCCGTATTTGGTCTCGCCGAGCTGCAGGAAGGGGTTGCGGCTCGAGGCCTCCACGAAATTCCCGGCCGAGTAGACCTGGAACAGGCGGTGGCCGTCCTCGGCGATCTGGCCGCCGACGAGGAAACTCGCGCTGGGATCGCCATAGGGTTCGACGAAGCTGCGGTTGAGCCGCATCACCTCGCGCAGCACGCTGCCGACGATCTGCGCCACGTCGAACAGGCTGCGGGCGGCGAGAATGTCGCCCTCGGGTCCGACCGCGCCACCGCCGCCGGCATTCTGGCGGATCATGCTGATCACCGCCTGGGTCGTGGCGAGATTGCCGGCCGACAGGATGGCGACGACGCGTTCGCCCGGCTTCTCGAAGAGCGCGAGCTTCTTGACGGTCGAGATCTGATCGACACCCGCGCTGGTCCGGGAATCGGAGGCCAGCACGAGGCCCGTCGGCAGCCAGATGCCGAGGCAATAGGTCATGATCGCGGTCCCCCCTGCTGCGACAGCCCGGTTATGACATGGTGCGCGCGCCGCCGTGACGCCGGATCTGCGCCCGCATGCTGCGCAGGCTGGCGAAGCCGCAGCGCCGGGCGATCTCCTCGATCGGGAGTTGCTTCGCCTCGATCAGACGCAGGGCCTGCCCCGTGCGCCGCTGCTGGATGTAGCGATAGGGCGAGACGCCGACCTGAGCCTGGAACTCCCGCGCGAAGTGAAACAGGCTCAGTCCGGCGATGCCGGAGAGCTCGGTCAGGGACAGGTCCTTGCCGAGGTTGTCCTCGATATAGGCCAGGACCCGGCGGATCTCGATGCGCCGATAGGTCGAGCGCTCGCGGTGGCGGGCGGCACAGCGCAGCAGGCTGCCCGCGAGATGGGTCACGGCGCTGTCGAGAAAGAGCCGCGAGGCGTCGTCGGTGCGGGCGAGTTCCATCCACAACGACCGGCAGGCCGCCTCGAGACCGTTGTTCTTGAAGTAATGGCCGATCAAGGGCCGCAACGCCGCTTCCTCGTCGGCGAAGAGCTCGTCGTCGAGATCGGTCAGGAGTCCGCCGCTCCAGGTGAGAACGAGGAGCCGGGTCGGTCCGGCGATCTCGTAGCGCACCTCGGTACCGGGCGGCACGAGCAGGAAGTCGCCGCGGCTGCGCGGTCTCTGGCGCCAGCCGTCGCCGTAATCGAAACGCGTGGGGCAGGCGGCCTTCAGCGGCAGGCCGAGAACCCAGTCCGTGCTGGCGATGTCGGTGAAGTCGTGCGGCTGCTGGTCGACGACGAAGCCATGGAACTGGCTCCAGAAATGGGTCCGGTGCTCCTGCGGAAACTGCGAATAGGCCGAGGAGCGATAGAACTCCGCGAAGGAGCGTCTCGGCCGGCCAAGGCTGGCGATGGCATGCATGGTCATCGGTCCTCCTTTCACCTCAGCATGACGAATGCGTTGCACCGCACAAAGCGGAGATCGCGCTGCGGGACGTGGTCTTGCGAGGCCTCCAGCCGCCTTCGCCGCAAGATCGCGCCGTCGCGTCGTCGCAAGATGGTTTGCGCTCGGCTAGCCTCTCGCAAGTGCAAAAGCGGCTTCCAGCGAGCGAAAGGCGCGGATGTGATGTCTGATCCCGCAAGCGTGTACCGCCTCACGGGGTTTTCCGGCGGAGCCCCGTCATGATCGACGCCTTCGGCTCCGAACATGCCGTCGCGCAGCCCGCCGCAACGGCCGCCTTTGCAAACGCAGTGCACGCCCTCGCCAGACACCGGCCCCATGCCTGTGCCCATCTCGAGGACGCGCTGCAGGTCGCGCCGACGCTGACGGCAGCGCATGCGCTCGCTGGCATGGCGGGCGTCCTGCTCGCGGGCAGGGCTTCCCTGGACGAAGCCGCGACGCGGCTGCAACGGGCGCGTCTCTCGATCGAACGGAACGACGGAGCGACAGCCTTCGAGCGGGCTCTGGTGAATGCGCTGGACAACGCCGTGGCAGGGCGGCTGCGGGCGGCGGCCGATGTCCTCGACGATTTCCTCTATCGCGAGCCCAACGCCTTTGTCGCCGCCAAGCTCTCCCATGCGCTGCGCTTCATGACCGGCGATGTCGACGGCATGGTCAGTCTGACGGCACGGCTCAGCAGCGAATGCGAGCGCTCGAATGCCGGCTATGGCTACCTGCTGGGCTGCCACGCCTTCGGACTGGAGGAGATCGGCCGGCTGAACGAGGCGGAGCGCGTCGGGCGCGCGGCACTGGAGATCGCGCCCGACGATGCATGGGGGCTGCATGCGGTCGCCCATGTCTTCGAAACGCGGAACCAGGTCGCCGAGGGAAGCGGCTGGCTGGAGGCGCATCGCGGCGTCTGGACCCGCTGCAACAACCTGTCACGCCACTTTTCCTGGCATCTCGCCCTGTTCGCGCTCGGCCGCGGCGATCACGAATCCGTGCTCGACATCTATGATCGCGAGGTCGCCGGCGATCTCGACGGGGATTTCCGCGACTTCGCCAATGCCGCTTCGATGTTGTGGCGCCTGCGCCAGGCCGGCATCGATCCGGGAGAGACCCGCTGGGCTGCACTTTCAGAGGTCGCCGAGAGGCATGCCCGCAACACGACCCTGGTTTTCGGACAGCTGCATTTCCTGCTCGCGCTGATCGGCGCCGGCCGATTGGACGAGGCGGCCGATCTCGCTGATTTCATTCATGAATCCGGCCGCTCCACCACAGACCAGGCGAATGTCTCCCGCAATGTCGGCGCCGAGCTCGCCTCCGCCTTGGTGCAGGCCGAACGCGGGGCCGGACTTCAGGCGCCGGTCGGTTTCCTGGCGCGCCGGCTGCACCGGCTCGGTGGCAGCCATGCCCAGCGCGACGTCTTCCTCCAGGCCCTCGCGCGGATGGCGCAGGAGGCCGGTGACGCGGTCGGCTTGCGGCAGGTGCTGGCCGTGAGGCGGCGTCACAAGGCCGACGACCGCCCCGTAACCGAGTGGCTCGCGCGCTCGAATTGAAGGCCAGCCGATCCAGCCGGATCCGATGGGGAGAACGACGATGACGATGACGGCCGATGCGAGACCCGCGACCATCAGCAACCGGACCATGGTCCATCTCTTCGCGGGCGGCCTTGCCGGCCTGTTGGTCTGGGAGATCTGGGCGCGGGTGCTGACCAAGGCGGTGCTGGGCTATCCGCTCGAGCCGGCCGGGCTGATCGACGCGATCGCGCAGCATCGGCTCGGCCTGTCGGTCCCCTACCTGATCCGTGAGGCGCTGCATTACGGCGTCGGCATCGTCGGCTATCCGGTCTTCTATTTCATCGTGTCGCGCTTCGTGCCGCGCTGGCCGCTGGTGCTCGACGCCATCGTCTTCGTGACCTTCAGCGCCGGCGTCGCCGGGCTGATCGCGGCGGGAACCTTCGCTCCGATCCATTTCATCTTCTGGACCGCCGCGGTCGGCCTGATCGCGACGCGGGCGATCAACCGCAGCCCGCTGATCGCGGACGCCATCACCTGGGGCAATTTCACCTGGTTCAACGCGCTCGGCCTGATGGCGCCGATCGGCGGCCTCTCCTTCTACCTGCTCGGGGAAGGGGGCGAGCTCTCCTACATGAGCTTCGTCGGCCATGTGATCTACGGCGCCATCGCGGTGTGGCTGTTCGAGCGGCTCGAAGGCAACGCCCGGTCCTGACCGCCCCGAAGCGCCACCGCCGCCAGCAGCGGCCCCTTTGCGAGAGAGAAGGAACGCATCGTCATGAGCGCGCCGATCCGAGCCAAGCCTGCGGATTTCGACAAGAAGATCGGGCTCGTCCTGCAGGGCGGCGGTGCGCTCGGCAGCTATCAGGCGGGGGTCTACGAGGCGCTGGCGGAGGCCGGTTACCATCCGGACTGGGTGGCCGGCATCTCGATCGGCGCCATCAACGGCGCGATCATCGCCGGCAACGCGCCGGCGGAGCGGGTGGCAAGGCTGCGCGGATTCTGGGAGCGCGTCACCGCACCGGTGACGAGCTTCCCCTTCCTGCCCTTCTCGCAGGCGATGAACCGGCGCTGGCATGCGACGAGCGCCCTGCTGTTCGGCCAATCCGGATTCTTCGCGCCGCGCCCGCTGACGGATTGGTTCTCTTCGCCGGCGAGCTACTACGATACCACCGCCCTGCGCAGCACGCTGGAAGCCTTCATCGATTTCGACCGGCTGAATGCCCGCGAGACGCGCTTCAGCGTCGGTGCCGCCAATGTCAGGACGGGCGACTTCGCCTATTTCGACAGCCGCGAAATGCGGATCGGACCGGAGCATATCATGGCGAGCGCAGCGCTGCCGCCAGGCTTCCCGCCCGTCGAGATCGAGGGCGAGCATTACTGGGATGGCGGGCTGGTCTCCAACACGCCGCTGCAATACGTCCTCGATTACGTGCCGCGGCGCAGCCGGCTCACTTTCCAGGTCGATGTCTTTAACGCCGAGGGCCAGCTCCCCGACGATCTGGACAGCGCGATGGAGCGCGAGAAGGACATCCGCTATTCGAGCCGCACGCGCGCCGCGACGGACATGGCCCGCGTCATCCACGACGTCCGCCACAACATCAACAGCCTGATCGAGCGCCTGCCCGAGGATCTGCGCCGCACCAAGGAGGCGCAGTTCCTCTACGAATTCGGCTGCGTGACCCGGATGGACATCGTGCGGCTGAGCTATCGGCCTGTCGAAGCGCAGGGCCCGTCGAAAGACTACGAATTCAGCGCCGGCACGATGGAGGCGCGCTGGGTCCAGGGCATGCAGGATGCGCAGAGCGCCCTGTCCGGCAGTCCCTGGCTGGAGCCGATGCCGGAGGAACTCGGCGCCCGCCTGTTCGACGGCGCCTGGGCGACCAACGCCCCGGCCCAGACGAGCCTGCTGGCCCGCAGTCGCCCCGCCGCCGCGGAAGCGGGCTGAGCCCCCGATGGGAGCGGCCGCGCTCATCGTCACGCTCGGCCAGGCCTGGCTGCTGGCGGGGCTCGGCGTCGCCCTCGCCTTCCTCCTGTTTGGCCTCGACCGGATCGATCCCGCAGCGCGCGGCGCTTATGGCTTTCGGCCGCTGCTGCTGCCGGGGCTGGTCCTGCTCTGGCCGCTGGTCGTCTGGCGCTGGCTGGACGCTGCGACGCAGACCGGACGCCCGCCCTCGCTGCGTCGACGGCACAAACGCGCCCATGCGGTGCTCTGGCTCATCCTCGCCGGCCTTCTTCCGCTCGTCCTCGGCACGGCTGTGACTCTTCGCCAGCATGATCTGCCCGCGCCCGCCTCCCTGCGGATCGATGCCGACACCGATGAGGCGGAAGAATGAGCGTCGCCTATCGGCCGGTCGGCTGGACACGCAGCAAGATCATCTATGACGCCGTGCTGCTGGCGGCTGTCGCGCTCTATCTCGTCGCCTTCCTTCGCTTCGCGCCCGCCGCCCGGCCGGCCAGCACCCTGCTCGATGCCCAGTCCCTGGCGATCAAGGCCTATGGCAGCTGCGCCTTCCTGCTGCTGACGCTCGTGCTGATGATCGGGCCGCTGGCGCGGCTCGACGAGCGCTTCCTGCCGCTCCTCTACAACCGCCGCCATTTCGGCGTGATCACCTGCGCGGTTGCTGCCAGCCATGCCATGGCGGTGTTCGACTGGTATTTCGCCTACAGCCCGCTCTCGCCCTGGGTCGCGCTGGTTGCGACCGATGTGGCCTCGGGCGAACTGCGCGGCCTGCCCTTCATCCCCTTCGGCGTGCTTGCCCTGTTGATCCTGCTCGTGCTGGCGGCGACCAGCCATGATTTCTGGCTCTCCTTCCTGGGTCCTCCCGTGTGGAAGGCGATCCATATGAGCGTCTATGGCGCCTATGGGCTGGTCGTGCTGCATGTCGGCTTCGGGGCCCTGCAGGATGCGCGCAATCCAGGCCTGCCGCTGCTCGTCTGCGGAAGCGCGGGCGCGCTCATCGCGCTGCATCTCGCCGCGGCCTGGCGGGAACGCCGGCGCGACCGGCCGGCTGCGCTCAAGGCAGAGGGCTGGGTCACCGCCGGCCTGATCCGCGAGGTTCCCTCCGGGCGCGGGCTCGTCGTCCCGCTCGCGGACGGCTCGTCCGTCGCGATCTTCCGGGAGAACGACAGGCTGGCGGCGATCAGCAATCTCTGTGCCCATCAGAACGGTCCGCTCGGCGAGGGGAGGCTGCGTGACGGCTGCGTGATCTGCCCCTGGCACGGCTATGAGTACCGCCTGCGCGACGGCTGCGCGCCGGCACCCTTCACGGAACGTGTCGCGACCTACCGGCTGCGTCTGGAGGGGGAGACGATCCTGCTCGACACCCGGCCGAACCCGCTCGGCACGGCTGTCGAGCCTGTTGCGATTCCGGAGGCTTTGCGATGAGCGGGCGGGTCGAGCCGGACGAATTCTTCGTCGGCTGGAGCGGGCGGACAGGCCCGCGCCTCGGACGGTTTCTGGTCGTGGTGGCGATCCTCTGCCTCGCGGCGATGGGGCTCGGTGGCTACGGGCTCAGCCGTTCTGCGGACGATCCCGCCGGGGGGCTGCTGCGGCTCGGGGAGCGCGACGCGGCCGGCGGGCCGGTGCGCCCCGAGGAGTGGGGAGCGACGCAGGTTCTGCGCGGCCATGTCGCGCGCCTCGGCTATCCGCTGCTGCATCTGCCGCCGAGTGCGGCCTTCCCGCGGGGCCGGGTGATGCTGCTCGCGGGCGACGGCAAGAGCGGCCCTGCGCTGCCGGCGGCCGCCGGGCCGATGGAACTGCGCGGCAGCGTGTTGCGGCGCGGCAGCCTCGAGATGCTGGTTGTCGAGGGGGCCACTCTGCTGCCCGCTTCGCCGGAGCTTCGACCGGTCATGCAGGAGGCTCTCGGTCGCTGGCGCATCGCCGGGGAGATCTGCGACGGGAAATGCTATGCGGGAGCCATGCGCCCCGGCGCCGGGTTGTCGCACAAGGCCTGCGCCAATCTCTGCCTGACGGGCGAGGTGCCGGCCGTGTTTGCCACTGTGGACCCCGTCGCCGGCAGCTCGTTCCTGATGCTGGCTGGCGCCGATGGCGGGCCGATACCGACGGCGCTGCTCGGCCGCGTCGGGATCCCGGTGACGCTGCAGGGCGAGGTCGAGCGGATCGGCAATGTACTCGTCCTGCGCCTTGCCCCTGAGCCGGCGAGGCAGCCGTGAGCGCGCAGCTGCTGGGCTGGGCCGCCACCTTCATCGCCTGCGCGCTCGCCGGCGTGGTCTTCATGACCTCGGCGCCTCTGGCTGCGATGATCGGCCTCGGCGAACTGCATCTCGTCCTCCGCCTCGGCGTGACCGTCATCGCGCTCGGCCTGTTCGACATGCTGCTGACGCGGCTGCTGACACGCCTTCACCCCCATCTCTGACCCGAGAAGCACTGGATCCCGACGATGACAGACAGCTCCCCCATCGTGATGGTCACGGGCGCAGCCGGCAATGTCGGGCGCGCTCTGCTGGCGACGCTCGCCAGCGGCGGGCATCGAATCGTCGCGATCGACCGGCAGGCGGCCGCCATCGAGGAGCTGCTGGCGCCCTTCGGTGGACGTGAGCGGCATCTCGTGCTGCCCGATCTCGACCTGTTCGACGCCGCCGCCTGCGACGGTGCAATCCGGGCCTCGCTCGCGCGCTATGGCAGGATCGACGGCATCGCCCATACGGTCGGCGGTTTTGCCTCCGCGGCGGCGGCCGAAGGCGGCCCCGAACTATGGGAGCAAATGTACCGGCTCAACGTGCTGACCACGCTGAACATCTTCCGTGCGGCACTGCCGCCGATGCGGGCGGTCGGGCGGGGCAGCCTCGTCGCCATCGGCGCGGGGGCCGCGATCAAGGCGCCGGCGGGGCTGTCGGCCTATGCGGGAGCGAAGAGCGCGGTGCACCGTCTGATCGAAAGTTTTGCCGACGAATTGAAGACCGACGGCATTCGGGTCAATGCGATCCTGCCCTCGATCATCGACACCCCGCAGAACCGCGCTGCCATGCCGGATGCCGACCACGAAGCCTGGGTCCGCCCGCGCGAGATCGCGGATGCGATCCGCTTTCTGCTGGCGGAGGACGCCAGCGGCATCACCGGCGCCTTCATCCCGGTGACGGGGAGGCTCTGACGCCTTTTCCCGTCGGCGCGGCGCGGGCTGCGTGCGGAGGGGCGCCACAGCCGTCTTCAAAAGGGCATGGACGTGAGGCCGCGTACCGGTCTAGTCTCCCCATGCGCGCCCTCGCGCCTCTCCCCATCCCTCGCCCGACCTGAGCCAAGCCCGCTTGAAGCTGGTTCCAAGTGGAACTACGCTGCCTGCAACGCACCGGACGAAAGGGTGCGATGGAGGAGACGGATGATGACCCGCATGATCAGCAAAATCGCGACGCTCGGCTTCCTGGCGGCGGTCGCCGCCGTGGCGGCCAGCCCCGCTTCCGCGCAGGCCACGCTCGACACGGTGAAGAAGCGCGGCAAGGTGTTGTGCGGCGTGTCGCCAAGTTCGGCGGGCTATTCCTTCGCCGACGACAAGGGCGTGCGGAAGGGCTTCGATTCCGACGTCTGCCGGGCGATCTCGTCTGCGGTGTTCGGCGCGCCGGACAAGGTCGAGTTCGTGCCGCTGAACACGAATATCCGCTTCCAGGCGCTGCAGTCCGGCGAGATCGACGTGCTCTCGCGCCAGACCACGATGACCTTCTCGCGCGACAATTCGCTCGGCCTCGATTTCGGGCCGGTGGTCTTCTATGACGGCCAGGGCCTGATGGTGAACGCCAAGCTCGGCGTGAAGAGCGCCAGCGAGCTCTCCCAGGCGGCGATCTGCCTGCTGCCCGGCACGACGACGCTGCAGAACCTCGAGGACTTCTTCAAGCCGCGCGGCATCAAATACGAATCCGTCGTCTTCGAGGACAACAACGAGTGGCGCAACGCCTTCTTCTCGGGCCGCTGCGACGTCATCACCTCCGACCGTTCCGACCTCGCCTCGGTCCGCGCCGTCGCCAATGATCCCAAGCAGTTCGTGATCCTGCCCGAGACGATCTCCAAGGAGCCGCTGGCGCCGGTGGTGCGCCAGAACGACAGCAACTGGAAGGACATCGTCTCCTGGTCGGTCTACACGCTGATCGCGGCGGAGGAGTACGGCATCACCCAGGCCAATGTCGACGAGAAGCTCCAGAGCAAGGAACCGGAGGTTCAGCGCATGCTGGGCGTCAGCGGCGACCTTGGCAAGATGCTGAACCTCGACAACAAATGGGCCTACAACATCATCAAGCAGAACGGCAATTACGGGGAATTCTTCGAGCGCAACCTCGGCGAATCGACGCGTCTCGGCCTGACGCGCGGCCCCAACCAGCTCTGGACCAAGGGCGGCCTGCTCTACTCCCCGCCGTTCCGTTGAGCGACGCCGGCCCCTGAACGGGGGCCAAGACCGGACCCCGCGGGCGGCGCGACGGCGCCGCCCGCCTCGCCCGTCGCCCGGAATCCGCCATGGCCGCCACCTCCTCAAATCCGCTGCGCCTGCTCAACGACCTGCGCGTGCGGGCCGTGCTCTATCAGGTCGTGGCGGTGGTGCTGGTCGTCGGCGTCGGGCTCTACCTCTTCGGCAACGTCTCGCGGAAACTGGCGGAGCAGAACATCGCCACCGGCTTCGCCTATCTCGACCGGCCGGCCGGCTTCGTCATCAGCCAATCCTTCATCGCCTATGATTCCAGCAACAGCTACGCGCGGGCGCTGCTGGTCGGCATCCTCAACACCGTCTTCGTCTCGATCTTCGCGGTGCTGCTCTCGACCGTTCTCGGGCTCGTCGTCGGCATCGCGCGGCTCTCGCGCAACCCGATGCTGTCGCTGCTGGCGAAGCTCTATGTCGAGGCGCTGCGCAACGTCCCGCTGCTGCTCTACCTCTTCCTCTGGTACGCGCTGATCGTCACCGTGTTTCCGCCGGTGCGCGAAGCCTGGCAGCCGATCCCTGAGGTCTTCGTCAGCAATGGCGGGCTGATCGTGCCCTCGCTGCGCTGGTCGCCTGCCCATAGCGGCGTGTTGCTGGCGGCCCTCGCAGGTGTCGTCCTCGCCTTCGTCGTGGCCGGGCGGCTGCGGCGGCGCCGGGTCGCGACCGGCATCGAGCGGCGGTCCTGGCCTCTCGTCCTGGCCGCCTTGCTGATCCCGCCCGTGCTGGCGGCGCTCCTGCTGCAGCCGGACCTCGTCGTGAACTGGCCGGAAAAGGGCCGCTTCCGCATCACCGGCGGGCTGCAGGTCACGCCGGAATTCACCGCGCTGCTGGTCGGGCTCGGCCTCTCGGCTTCGGCCGGCATCGCCGAGATCGTGCGCGCCGGCATCCTCTCCGTCGGGCGCGGACAATGGGAGGCGTCACGCTCGGTCGGGCTGCGCGACGGGCAGACGATGCGGCTCGTGGTGCTGCCGCAGGCGCTGCGCGTGATCGTGCCGCCGCTGACGAGCTCCTATCTCTCAACCTTCAAGAACTCGTCGCTGGCGATCGCGATCGGCTATCCCGACCTCGTCATGGTCTCGAACACGACGATGAACCAGACCGGCCAAGCGATCGAGGGCATCGCCATCTTCATGCTCGTCTATCTCGGCATGTCGATCACGATCTCGCTGTTCATGAACTGGTACAATGCGCGCGTCGCGCTGGTGGAGCGCTGAGATGGCCACCGCCGCGGAGATGGACGCGCTCAACACCGCACGCGAGACCCTGCCCGCCCCGCGGCAGCGCGGCCTCTCCGCCCCGCTGAAGCGCTATTTCGGCACGCCGCTGAACGCGCTGATCACGCTGGTCTGCCTGTGGCTGATGGTGCGGCTCGCCACCGCCGCCTGGGGCTGGCTGGTGACCCGCGCGGTGATGGAGGGCGGGCCGGAGGCCTGCAAGGGCGGCACGGGCGCGTGCTGGCCCTTCCTGGCCGCGAAGCTGCGCTTCATGATCTTCGGCTTCTACCCCTACGACGAGCATTGGCGCCCGGCGCTGGCGCTCGGGCTCTTCTTGTGTGCGATCATCATCTCGATGATGCCGCGCTTCTGGGGGCGCGGGCTGGTCTGGCTCTGGATCGCGGTGCCGCTGATCTGCGGCGTCCTAATGTATGGCGGCGTCTTCGGGCTGCCGGTCGTGACCACGACGAACTGGGGCGGGCTGCCGCTCTCCTTCATGCTCTCCTTCGTCGGGCTGGCGCTGGGCTTCCCGCTCGGCGTGGTGCTGGCGCTGGCGCGCAGTTCCAAGCTTCCCGCGATCCAGGTCATCGCGATCATCTTCATCGAGGTCGTCCGCGGCGTGCCGCTGGTCTCGATCCTGTTCATGGCCTCGGTGATGCTGCCGCTGTTCATGCCGGACGGGCTGACGGTCGACAAACTGCTGCGGGCGCAGGTCGCGATCATCATCTTCGCCGGCGCCTATATCGCCGAGACGGTGCGCGGCGGGCTGCAGGCCGTGCCGAAGGGCCAGCACGAGGCGGCGGCGGCGCTCGGGCTCGGCTACTGGCTGGCCATGCGCAAGATCATCCTGCCGCAGGCGCTCAAGATCGTGATCCCGCCGCTGGTCAACATCTTCATCGGCTTCTTCCAGGACACCACGCTGGTCACCATCATCGGCCTGCTCGACTTCCTCGACACGGTGCGCGCCTCGCTGCGCGATCCGAACTGGCAGGGCATCGCGGTGATCGAGGGCTATGTCTTCGCGGCGCTGGTCTATGCCGTGTTCAGCTATGCGATGGGCTCCTACAGCCGCTTCCTCGAGCAACGCCTCAAGACAGACCACGATCGCAGCGCGGCTGGCGGATGAGGCCGACGCGACGGGCGATCATCAACTCGGCGTGATGACGTAACGGACACCAACCACCCTGCGAATGGGCTGATGCCGGGCTTTTGCACCGGCCCCGTCACCCTGCAGAGGTTCCCATGCTCGACCGTCGCCACGCTCTCGCCACCCTCGCCGCCGCGGCCTTTACGCTCTCGGCCCTGCCGGCCCTCGCCCTCGACAAGACCGCCTTCTCGCAAGCCGCCTTCGACGCCGCCATGAAGGCCGGCAAGCCCGTTCTGATCGATGTCTCGGCGCCGTGGTGCCCGACTTGCAAGGCGCAGGCGCCGATCCTGTCGGAGCTGACCAAGCAGCCACGCTTCAAGAACCTCGTCGTCTTCAATGTCGATTTCGACAGCCAGAAGGACGCGCTGCGCGGCTTCAAGGCTCAGCAGCAGAGCACGCTGATCGTCTTCAAGGGCGGCACGGAGATGGGGCGCTCGGTCGGAGACACCAACAAGGCTTCGATCGAAGCCCTGCTCGCCCGCGCGATCTGAGGCTGACGCGTCATGGCCAGCGCCGGTTTCGCCCTGATCGCAGGGATCCTGTCGATCCTGTCGCCCTGTGTCCTGCCGCTGCTGCCGATCGTGCTCGGCACGGCGGTCTCGGAGCATCGCTACGGGCCGGTCGCTCTGGCGGCGGGGCTGGCACTGTCCTTCACCGCGATCGGGCTGTTCGTGGCGACGATCGGCTTCGCCATCGGCCTCGACACCGGGGTCTTCCGGATGGCGGCTGCGGTCATGCTCGTCCTGCTCGGCCTCGTGCTGATGTTGCCCGTGCTGCACGCGCGGGTGGCGGCAGCGGGCGGCCCGCTCAGCAACTGGACCGAGCAGCGCTTCGGCGGCTTCTCGCCGAACGGCCTGCGCGGCCAGTTCGGCGTCGGGCTCCTGCTCGGCGCGGTCTGGAGCCCCTGCGTCGGGCCGACGCTGGGCGCGGCTTCGGTCCTTGCCGCGCAGGGCGAGAATCTCGGCGCGGTCGCGCTGACCATGCTCGCCTTCGGCGTGGGCGCCGGGCTGCCGCTGATCGCGCTCGGCATGCTGTCGCGATCCCGGCTGATGAGCCTGCGCAACCGCATGATGTCGGCCGGTCAGGGCTTCAAGACGGCGCTGGGCGGCTTCCTCGTCGCCGTCGGCATCCTGATCCTGATCGGCTGGGACAAGACGCTCGAAGCGGCCCTCGTCGCCGCCTCGCCGGAATGGCTGACGCGGCTGACGACCTCGTTCTGACGCCGCATTCGCTGCAGTGGCCGCAACCGACGCCCTCGCTTTTCGAATAGGCGACGGCGACGCTCTCGCCTAGATACGGGGCGCGCCTTCGGGCGTGGTGCGCCCCGGATATCCCTTCGGGCGCTCGCGATTGGACGCTCGCCCGATGCCGACCAGCTCTTCCCCGATTCCGCCGACCGCCGACGCCTTCGACCTTCTCGTGATCGGCGCCTCCTATGCGGGGCTCGCCATCGCCGCAGCCGCACGCGAGGCCGGCTTTGCCGGCACCATCGGATTGGCGGGGGACGAGGCCGAACTGCCCTATCAGCGCCCGCCCCTGTCGAAGGGCTTCCTGCTCGGCAAGGCGGGGGCCCATCTGCCGTTGAAGGCAGCCTCCTTCTTTGCCGAGGCCGACATCGCCTTCCTGCCGCGCCGCCATGCGGTGACGCTCAACCGCGAGGCCCGCCAGGTGCATTTCGCGGACGGCTCGGTGCTCGGCTACGGGCAGCTCGCGCTCGCGACCGGGGCACGGGCGGCGGCCTTGCGTTGCGAGGGCGCGACGCTCGACGGCGTCCTCGCCCTGCGCTCGCTCGACGACGCGCATTCGCTCAACGCGCGGCTCTCGGCGGCGAGGGCGATCGTGATCATCGGCGGCGGCTTCATCGGGCTCGAGGTCGCCTCCGCCGCGGTCACGCTCGGCAAACAGGTCACGGTGATCGAGGCCGGGCCGCGGCTGATCGGCCATGCCGTCGCGCCGGATATCTCCGCCTATCTGCAGGGCGTGCATGAGCAGCAGGGCGTCGCGATCCGGCTCGACACGCGCGTCGCGCGCATCGAGGGCGAAGGCGGCAAGGTCGCGGCGGTGCTCTGCGCCGACGGTTCACGCCTGCCCTGCGACCTCGTGCTGGCAGCGGTCGGGGCCGTGCCGAATGTCGAGATGGCTGCGGCTGCGGGGCTCGCGATGGAGGACGGGATCGCAGTCGACGAATGCGGACGGACCTCCGACCCGCTGATCTTCGCGGCGGGGGACTGCACCAGCCACCCGAATGTGCATGCGAGGCGGCGCCTGCGGCTGAGTTCGGTGCAGAACGCCAATGATCAGGGGCGCATCGTCGGCGCCACCATCGCGGGGCGGGTGGAGCCCCATGCGGCCGTGCCCTGGTTCTGGTCCGACCAGTACGACGTCAAGCTGCAGATGGTCGGGCTCGGCGTGCCGGGGGGCCCTTCCGTGGTGCGCGGCTCGCCGGCCGAGGGGCGCTTCTCGCTCTTCCGCTATGACGGGCCGCGGCTCGTCGCGATCGAGAGCATCAACCGCCCGGCCGACCACATGATGGGACGCCGGCTGATCGCAGCCGGGCTCTCGCCGACGCCGGAGCAGGCTGCGGACCCCGCCTTCGATCTGCGTTCGCTGGCCTGATCTCCCAAGCCGGCGGGCGCCCGCTGCGCCTTGAAAATGCCGCTTGCCAGCCGTGCGGAATGGGAGTGCCATGCCGCAGGGGTACGATGCGCCCCTGCGATGGAGACGACCATGCTGAGGAATGCGATCCTTGCCGGTGCGGCGCTGGCTGCGCTGACGGCCCTGCCGGTGACCCCGGCGGCGGCGCTGACGATGAAGGAATGCTCCGCCAAGTATCAGGAGGCCAAGAAGGCCAACACGCTCAAGGGCCAGAAGTGGAACGATTTCCGCAAGGCCCAGTGCGCCGACGACGACGCGGACGAGAACGAGGCTGCGGCCGCCGTCTCCGAGCCCGCCGCGCCTGCTGCGACGCCGGCCAAGCCGGCCAGCACGGCCAAGGCCAAGCCCGCGGTGTTCCCGAAGGCGGTGGCGACCAAGTACAACGACCTCACGGCCGGCAAGGCACGGCTGAAGACCTGCGCCGACCAGTACAACGCCAACAAGGCGACCAACGCCAATGGCGAACTGAAATGGATCGCCAAGGGCGGCGGCTACTGGAGCCAGTGCAACGCCAAGCTGAAGGGCTGATCGCACAGCCCCCGCATCGTCATCCTGGACAAGCCGCGCAGCGGCGCAGGCCGGGATCCATCACAGGGCAGCACAGTGCTCGATGATGGATCCCGGTCTTCGCATGCGCGAAGCCCAGGATGACGGGCGCCCTTGTGCTCAGCCCGAGAGCGAGGCCCGCGCCTGACGATACTCGGCCAGCAGACGCGCGCCGAGTTCGGCCGTCGTCGGCACGTCCTCGATCGCACCCACGCCCTGGCCGGCCGACCAGATCGTCTTCCAGACCTTGGCCTCGTTGCCGAGGTCGAGCTTGCCATGGCCGGTGAGGTTGTCGGGATCGAGCCCCGCGGCCTGGATGCTCTCGCGCATGAAGTTGGCGTTCACGCCGCTGATCGCCGGCGTGTAGAGGATGTCGGCGGCCTGGCTGCGCAGCAGCATCGCCTTGTATTCGGGGTCCGCCACGCTCTCGGTCGTCGCGATGAAGCGGGTGCCCAGATAGGCGAGGTCGGCGCCCATGAGCTGGGCGGCGGCGATCTGTGCGCCGTTCGAGATCGCGCCCGCCAGCACGATCGTGCCCGCGAAGAAACGCCGGATCTCGGAGACCAGCGCGAAGGGGCTCATCGTGCCGGCATGGCCGCCGGCGCCGGCCGCGACCGCGATGATGCCGTCGACGCCGGCCTCGGCCGCCTTCTGGGCATGACGCAGGCTGATGACGTCATGGAAGACGAGCCCGCCATAGCCGTGCACCGCCTTGACCAGATCGGGCACCGCGCCGAGCGAGGTGATGACGAGGGGCACCTTGTGCTTCGCCGTGATCGCCAGGTCCGCCTCCAGCCGCGGGTTGGAGCGGTGGACGATCAGGTTGACGCCATAAGGCGCGGCATCGGGCACATCCGCCAGACGCCCCTCGATCTCGCTCAGCCAGGCCTCGTAGCCCTCGCTCGTGCGCTGGTTCAGCGCCGGGAAGGTGCCGAGAATGCCGGCCTTGCAGGTCTCGACCACGAGATCGGGGCCCGAGACGAGGAACATCGGCGAGGCGATGGCGGGCAGGCGCAGGCGCCCGGCGAGCGTGGTCGGTAGCGGCACGGTGGCGGTCTCCCCAGCTTCGGATTCCTGACGGCCGGAATCTCTTCGCGATCTCCCGGTCGTATCAGCGCGCCGGCCCGTGTGGAACCCATTGCAGGGCCGCAGCGCGCCGGTGGCGCTTGCCAAATCCGCCCGGCTGGGCGAGTGCGGTCTAGAGAGCCGGCATAACCCGGCCGAGCCTCGGGAGACGACGACGTGAGCCAGCCGAACCAGCGCGATTTCGAACTCCCCGGCCGTTCGGTGGTGATGGGCCGGCGCGGCATGGCCGCGACCTCCCACCCGACCGCGACGCTCACCGCGATCAACATCCTGCAGGCCGGCGGCAATGCGATCGACGCCGCCGTGGCGGCCTGTGCCGTGCAATGCGTGGTCGAGCCGGGCTCGACCGGAATCGGCGGCGATTGCTTCGTGCTGATGGCGAAGGGCGGCAGCGACGAGGTCCTCGCCTATGACGGCTCGGGCCGGGCGCCGGCTGCGGCGACGCTCGACTGGTATCGGGAGCATGGCTTCAGCGAGATTCCGCGCCAGTCCCCCCATGCGGTGACGATTCCGGGCTCTGTCGAGGCCTGGGCGACCCTGATCAAGGACCATGGCCGCCTGAGGCTGGCGCAGCTGCTGAAGCCCGCGATCGATCTGGCGCGGGACGGCTATGTCGTAGCGCCGCGCGCCGCTGCCGACTGGGCCGGGCAGGCCGCGCTGATGGCGAAGGACGAGCCGACGGCGCGCGTCTTCCTGCCCGAGGGCCGGGCGCCGCTGGCCGGCGAGATCCACCACCAGAGCGAACTCGCGGCGACGCTTCAGGCCATCGCCGACAAGGGCGCCTCGGCCTTCTACGAGGGCGCGATCGCGCAGGACATGGTCGACCGGCTGCGCGAACTCGGCGGCCTGCATACGCTGGAGGATTTCCGCGAGGCCAAGGGCGGCTATGTCACGCCGATCAGGACCCGCTTCCGCGGTCATGACGTGTTCGAGTGCCCGCCCGCCGGCCAGGGCGTGATCGCGCTGATGATCCTCAACATCCTCTCGGGCTTCGAGCCGGGCGACGACCCGCTCTCGGCCGACCGGCTGCATATCGAGATCGAGGCGGCCAGGCTCGCCTATTCCGTGCGCGACGCCGTGCTGGCCGATCCGAGCCAGAGCGACGTGCCGCTGGACTGGCTGCTGTCAGAGGAGCTGGCGGCGCAGCTGCGCAGCCAGATCGACCTGAAGCAGGCGATCAAGGAACTGCCGAGCTTCCCGCCCACCGAGGTGGAGCATGCCGACACGGTCTATATCAGCGTCGTCGACGGCGACGGGATGGCGGTGAGCTTCATCAACTCGGTGTTCCACCCCTTCGGCGCCGCGCTGGTCGCGCCGAAGAGCGGCGTGCTGCTGCAGAACCGCGGCCAGGGCTTCGTGCTGAAGCCCGGGCACCCCAACGCGATCGCGCCGCGCAAGCGCCCGCTGCACACGATCATCCCCGGCATGATGCTGCGCGACGGCAAGGTCTGCCTGTCCTTCGGCGTGATGGGCGGGCACTACCAGGCGATGGGCCACGCCCATCTGATCAGCAAGCTGCTCGATTACGGGCTCGACCTGCAGAGTGCGATTTCGCTGCCGCGCGTCTTCCCGCGCCCGGGCCAGACCGCGATCGAGGCGGAAAAGACCGTGCCGGCCGCCGTGCGCGCCGAGCTGGAGCGCCGCGGCTTCGTCTTCACGGCGCCGGGCGCGGCGATCGGCGGCGGCCAGGCGATCGCGATCGATCCCGTCACCGGCGCGCTCTCGGCCGGATCCGACCACCGCAAGGATGGCTGCGCGCTGGGCTGGTGAGTTCGGGGCAACAGACCCGCGCCGTCATGCTCGCCCTCGTGGCGAGCATCCACGTCTCGAACACCGGCCTGTATCGAGGAAGACGTGGATGGTCGGGACAAGCCCGACGATGACGGAACCGCCCCAATAGCTGAGTGGCGATCAGCCGCTCAGCTGTCCATCTTGAGCGCGGCGATGAAGGCTTCCTGCGGGATTTCGACCTTGCCGAACTGCCGCATCTTCTTCTTGCCTTCCTTCTGCTTCTCCAGAAGCTTGCGCTTGCGGGTGGCGTCGCCGCCATAGCACTTGGCCGTGACGTCCTTGCGCAGGGCGCGGATGGTCTCGCGTGCGATGATCTTGCCGCCGATCGCCGCCTGGACGGGAATCTGGAACATGTGCGGCGGGATCAGGTCCTTCAGCTTCTCGCACATGGCGCGGCCGCGGGCATCGGCGCGGGTGCGGTGGACGAGCATGGAGAGCGCATCGACCGGCTCGGCATTGACCAGGATCGACATGCGCACGAGGTCGCCCTCGCGATAGTCGGTGATGGCGTAATCGAAGGAGGCGTAGCCCTTCGAGATCGACTTCAGCCGGTCGTAAAAGTCGAACACCACCTCGTTGAGCGGCAGGTCGTAGACGACCTTGGCGCGGGCGCCGACATAGCCGAGATCGATCTGCAGGCCGCGACGGTCCTGGCAGAGCTTGAGGACGGAGCCGAGATACTCGTCCGGCGTGAAGATGGTGGCGCGGATCCAGGGCTCCTCGATCGCCTCGATCTTCATCACATCCGGCATGTCGGCCGGGTTGTGGAGTTCCAGCGTCGTGCCGTCGCGCAGCCGCAGATGGTAGACGACCGAGGGTGCGGTCGAGATCAGGTTGAGGTTGAACTCGCGCTCCAGCCGCTCCTGGATGATCTCCAGATGCAGCAGGCCGAGGAAGCCGCAGCGGAAGCCGAAGCCGAGCGCGGCCGAGGTCTCCATCTCGTAGGAGAAGCTGGCATCGTTCAGCCGCAGCTTCGCCATGGCGCCGCGCAGCAGTTCGAAATCGGCGGCGTCGACCGGGAAGATGCCGCAGAACACCACTGGCTGAACCGGCTTGAAACCCGGCAGCGGCTCGGCGATCGGCTTGCGGTCGTCGGTGATGGTGTCGCCAACGGCGGTGTCCGCCACCTCTTTGATCGAGGCGGTGAAGAAGCCGACCTCGCCGGGGCCGAGTTCCTTGACCTCCTGCATCTTCGGCTTGAACACGCCGACGCGGTCGACGCCATAGGCGGCGTTGGCGCGCATCATGCGGATGGTCATGTTCTTCTTCAGCACGCCGTCGATGATGCGCACCAGCACGACCACGCCGAGATAGGCGTCATACCAGGAATCGACGAGCATGGCCTTGAGCGGCGCATCCGCATCGCCCTTGGGGGCCGGCAGCTTGGCGACGATCGCCTCCAGCACGCCCTCGATGTTGAGGCCGGTCTTGGCCGAGATCGGCACCGCTTCCGAGGCGTCGAGGCCGATCACGTCCTCGATCTGCTGCTTGATGCGCTCCGGATCGGCCGCCGGCAGGTCGATCTTGTTGAGGACCGTGACGATCTCGTGGTTGGCGTCGAGCGCCTGGTAGACATTGGCCAGCGTCTGCGCCTCGACGCCCTGGGAGGCATCGACGACCAGCAGCGAACCTTCGCAGGCCGCCAGCGAGCGCGAGACCTCATAGGCGAAGTCGACATGGCCGGGCGTGTCCATCAGGTTGAGAACATAGTCCTTGCCGTCCTTGGCCTTGTAATCCAGCCGGACGGTCTGCGCCTTGATGGTGATGCCGCGCTCCTTCTCGATATCCATCGAGTCGAGGATCTGCTCGCTCATGTCGCGGGCCGCGACCGTGCCGGTCTGCTGGATCAGACGGTCGGCGAGCGTCGACTTGCCGTGGTCGATATGGGCCACGATCGAGAAGTTGCGGATGTTGTCGAAGGTGCGGGTGCTCATGCGCGGGCCATAGCAGCGAAGCCCCAGCGCGCCAAGGGTTTGCCGCAGACCCCGGCTATTCCGCCGCAGCCATTCGCAACGGCCCCGGGGCGGCTTCCTGCGCCCAGGTCAGGGCGCGGTAGTCGAAGCCGGCTTCCAGCGTCGGCTTCACCACGGCGAAATAGGGCGAGATGTCGAAGTCGCGCGGCATGTAGAGCGAGTGGTGGCGGATATGCAGGATTTCCTCGAAATCCGCCTCCTCCATCGCGCGGGCATATTCGATCGTCGGCAGTACGGGATAGCGCGCCGCCTCGAAGGCCTGGGCGATCAGCGTCGAGCAGATCGCCCGCGTCGGGTCACCCGAGCCCAGCGCGATCATGCGCCGACGCCAGGATTTCGGCGCCCAGGGCAGCGGGATCAGCCAGCGCATCAGATCGAGAATGTTCTTGAGATCATACTGGGTGCCGAGCCGGCCGAGGACATAGTCGACCACGACCTCGCACCCCTCCTCGTCGAGCGCCTGCGGACGGCAGATGCGGGTGCCGAAGGCGCCGTACTTCGACAAGGGCGAAAGCACGCAGCCGACATCCATCTCGACCTCGGCCAGCACGAGCGGCTCGCCATCCTCCGAGACCTGCCCGGTCTCGCCGACATAGAGCGCGGCATGGGACCAGGTCGACTGCGTCAGGTACTTGATCGCGGCAGAGACCTTCATGCCGCCCTCGACCAGCAGCACGTCGCCGGGGCGCAGCGCGGAGCGCAGTCTCGCCAGGGCCTTCTCGTCGGAAGCGCGCGGCTCAGCCCTGCCGCGGGTGATGAAGCCGACGACGGCTCTTCCAAGCCACTCCAGACCTCGATTCATGGCCGTTCCCTCGACCAGCGCCCTTCTGGGCGTCGTTCCCCGCATATGAAAGCAGGGCTTCCCTGCCGCTTTGCAAAGATCGGCCCCGTCGCTGGCGGCAAGCTGGAATCGTGGTGAAATCCGCGTTGACGCGCGGGGCCGGGCGGGAAGGCGACGGCGATCGGTAAGACACTTGATTTCCGATATAATAGAAATATTCTCTCTTCATGGATTCTGTGAGCGACATTGATCTCGACCGCCGTCTCGGCGCCCGCATCAAGGGGCTACGCCAGAGCCGCGGCCTGACGCTCGACCAGCTCGCGGAACGCTCGGGCGTCAGCCGCGCCATGATCTCGCGGGTCGAACGGGGGGAATCGAGCCCGACGGCGGCGCTGCTGGACCGGCTCTGCGCCGGGCTCGGCGTCCTGCTCTCGGCCCTCTTCCGCGAGGAGGCGCAAGGCGGCCCGCTGGCGCGGCGAAGCGAGCAGCCGGTCTGGACCGATCCCGACAGCGGCTATGTCCGGCGCAGCGTCTCGCCCGCCGGGACCGGCTCCCGGATCGAGATCGTGGAGGTCGAGATGCCGGCGGGGGCGCGCGTCCTGCTCGAAGCGCCGCGCGGTGGCTTCCGGCTCGACCAGCAGCTCTGGCTGCTGGAGGGCGAGCTCAGCCTCACCGTTGGGGGGAGCGAGCATCGGCTGGCGGCGGGAGACTGCCTCGCCATGCTGCTCGACGGGCCGATCGCCTTCCACAATCCGGGCGAGGTCCCGGCACGCTATGCGGTGGTGCTGACCGCCGCCGATCTCTGAGACGGACCGAAAGCCCATGACACAGGACGATGCGATCACAGTCGAGCCGCTCAATGCGCAGGCCGCGCGAGACGCGATCCCGGCCCTGGCCGGTATTCTCGCCGATGCGGTCGAGAACGGGGCCTCGGTCGGCTTCATGAACTGGAACGGGCTACCCGACTATGCCGCGTTCTGGACCGGCGTCGCGGCCGAGGTGGAGGCGGGCCGCACGATCCTGTTCGTCGCGCGGCGGGGCGCGGAGACCCTCGGCACGGCGCAGTTGCAGCTCATCGGCAAGCCGAACCAGCCGCATCGTGCCGAGATCGCCAAGGTGCTGGTGCATTCCCGCGCGCGGCGGCGCGGCCTCGGCGCGGCCCTGATGCAGGCGGCAGAGGCGGCGGCGCGACAGGCCAAGCGCGATCTGCTGGTGCTCGACACCGACGAGAACGGCGCGGCGCGCCGGCTCTACGGCAAGCTGGGCTGGACCGAACTCGGCACGATCCCGCGCTTCGCGCTGATGCCCGACGGCCGCGACTGCGGCTCGACGTTCTTTTACAAGGATCTGCGCTGAGGCAGCTCAGCCCTCCGCAGGCTTGCGGAAATAGGGCTCGACCTCGCCCTTGAGCTTCACCGTCATCGGGTTGCCGAAGCGGTCCTTGGCGTTGCCGGCGGTCAGGCGCACCCAGCCTTCGCTGATGCAGTACTCCTCGACATTGGTCTTCTCGACACCCTTGAAGCGGACGCCGATGTCCCGCGACAGCAGCTCCTCGTCATAGAAGGGGCTGTTGGGGTTGGAGGAGAGGCGGTCGGGCAGCGTGTCGGTCATGGCGGAAGCCTTAGGGAAAAGCGTGTCGGAGGGCGGCCGGGCCGCGTTGGCGCACAGGTAGCGCGATCCGGCGGCGATGCCAAATCGCAGGCGCTCAGCGGCCGCCAGCCTGTTCGATCAGGCGCGCGATCGCCTGCTGGCCCCGCTGTCGGGCATGAGCCAGCGGCGTCACGCCGTCCCTGTCCGCGAGGCTCGGATCGGCACCCGCATCGAGAACCAGCCGCGCGACCTGTTGGTGGCGCGGGCCGCCATCGCCCAGAATCACGATCTCCAGCAGGCAGGTCCAGCCGAGATCATTGACGTGATCGAGGTCGATGCCGCTGGTCAGCAGCAGCCTGACCGCCTCGACATGGGCGCGCTCGCAGGCGGGGATCAGCGCATTGCCGCCATAGCGGTTGCGGATCGACAGATCGGGCTTGCGTGGCAGCATCGCGGCGATGATCTCGGCCCGGCCCAAGGCTCCCGCGAGCAACCAGGGCGTGTCGCGATTGGCGGCCTGGGTGTTTGGGCTCGCCCCGGCCTCGAGCAGGATCTTCGCGACGGAGACATGATCGCCGGCGACCGCGCGCAGCAAGGCCGACCGGCCCCCAACATCCTGCGCCTCCAGCGGCGCGCCGGCCTGTAGCAGGCGAACAACCTCGTCGACGCGCCCCGAGGCCGCGGCCTCGATCAAGGCTGGGCCCGAAGCGAGGGCGGGACCGACCATCATCACCACTCCGAGCACGAACCCGCACCAGGACGGGACCGGCCTCACCGCGCCCCGTCCAGCAGGCGGCCGACCACCTTGGCGGTGTAATCCACCATCGGCACGATGCGGGCATAGTTCAGCCGGGTCGGGCCGATGATGCCGACGACGCCGACGATGCGCTGCTCGGCGTCGCGGAAGGGCGCAGCGACCATCGAGGAGCCGGACATCGAGAACAGCTTGTTCTCGGAGCCGATGAAGATGCGCACGCCGTCGCCGGCCTCGGCGCGCGCCAGCAGGTCGATGACGTCGGTCTGGGTCTCGAGATCGCCGAAGAGCAGGCGGATGCGCTCAAGGTCCTCCTGCGCCTTGAGGTCTTCCAGCAGATTGGCCTGGCCGCGCACGATGAGGTGGCGGTCGGAACTCGGCCCCGAGGAGGTGGCGATGCCGCTCTCGACCAGCCGCGCGGTCAGCGAGTCGAGTTCGCGCTCCATCTGCTCGCGATGCTGGGCGATCTCGGCGCGCAGCTCGCCCAGCGTCTTGCCGAGGTTGCGGGCGTTGAGGAAATTCGCGGCCTCCGTCAGCGCGGAGGCCGGCAGGCCGGGTGGCAGGCTCAGGAGCCGGTTCTCGACCGTGCCGTCGTCGGCGACGAGCACGACGAGCGCGCGCGTCGGGTCGAGGCGGACGAACTCGATATGCTTCAGCCGGGCATTGGCCTTGGTCGTCACGACGACGCCCGCGCCACGCGAGAGGCCCGAGAGCAGGGCCGAGGCTTCGGTCAGCGTGCCGTCGAGCGTGCGGCCGGTGGCGGCGGCCTTCATCTGCGCCTCGATGCGGGCGCGTTCCTCGGCGGTGAGGTTGCCGACCTCCATCATCGCATCGACGAAGAAGCGCAGGCCTCTTTCCGTCGGGAGACGCCCCGCGGAGGTGTGGGGGGCGTAGATCAGCCCCGCCAGTTCGAGATCGGTCATGACGTTGCGCACCGTCGCCGGCGAGAGCGACATCGGCAGCAGACGGGCGATGTTGCGCGAGCCGACCGGCTCGCCGGTGGCGAGGTAGCCGTCGACGATCTGGCGGAAGATCTCGCGCGAGCGCTGATCGGTCTCGATCAGTCCGCTGGCGGTGTCGGGACGCGGCGTGTGGGCGCTCATCTGCGGCGAAACGGCTTTCTCGGCATGGGCTTATTGTTGATCCGGACCGGCGCCCGATCAAGCGAAAACGCGTGCGACCCCTGTCCGCCTTGCCGCACCCGCGGCGACCGCCTACAAGCCGCCAACCCCGAACAATCAGGATATCGCCATGCGACCCTCGAAACGCGCCGCAGACGAAATGCGCAAGGTCACGCTCGAACGCGGCGTCGTGCGCTATGCGGAAGGCTCCTGCATGGTCTCCTTCGGCGAGACGAAGGTGCTCTGCGCCGCAACCGTCGAGGAGAAGGGCCCGCCCTGGCTGCGCGGCACCGGCAAGGGCTGGGTCACCGCCGAATATGCGATGCTGCCGCGCGCCACGCATGAGCGCAATCGCCGTGAGGTCACCTCCGGCAAGCCGTCCGGCCGCACGCAGGAGATCCAGCGGCTGGTCGGGCGCTCACTTCGCGCCGTGGTCGACCTGACCGCGATCGGCGAGCGCCAGATCGTCGTCGATTGCGACGTGCTGCAGGCCGATGGCGGCACCCGCACGGCCTCGATCACCGGCGCCTGGGTGGCGCTGCACGACGCGCTGAAATGGATGGAGGCGCGCTCGATGCTGAAGGGCTCCAACCCGCTGAAGGACCATGTCGCGGCGATTTCCTGCGGCATCGTCGCCGGCAACCCGGTGCTCGACCTCGACTATGTCGAGGATTCCGGCGCGCAGACCGATGCGAACTTCGTCATCACCGGCTCCGGCGGCCTGGTCGAGGTGCAGGGGACGGCCGAGGGCGCGCCCTTCTCCGAGGAGGAGCTGATGGCGCTGATGCGGCTCGCCAAGGGCGGGGTCAGCAAGCTCGTGGCGCTGCAGAAGGCGGCGGTGGCCTGATCCCAACCGTCATTCCGGGGCTTCGCGCAGCGAAGAGCCCGGAATCCATGACCACTGTCTTCTCCGGATATGGCGCAAACCTTTTAAACGAGCTGGCCATGTGTTCGACTGTTCACAACCTGTATTCATGGATTCCGGGCTCGCTCCTACGGAGCGCCCCGGAATGACGGAACAACACCGTATCCTCACCGGCAAGGTCGTGATCGCGACCCACAACAAGGGCAAGCTCGTCGAGATGCGCGAGCTGATGGCGCCGTTCGGGATCGAGCTGGTCTCGGCCGGGGACCTCGGCCTGCCCGAGCCCGACGAGACCGGCTACATGTTCTCCGAGAACGCCGCGATCAAGGCGCATGCGGCGGCGACAGCCTCCGGCCTGCCGGCACTGGCCGACGATTCCGGGCTCTGCGTCGATGCGCTGGACGGCGCGCCGGGCCTGTTCTCGGCCAACTGGGCCGGGCCGGGCAAGGACTTCAAGCCGGCGATGGCGCGCGTGCTCGCCGAGATGGCCAAGCGCGGTGCAACGGCGCCGGAGCAGCGCAAGGCGCATTTCGTCTCGGCGCTGGTGATCGCCTGGCCGGACGGCCATGAGGAGCTGTTCGAGGGTCGCGTCCATGGCCGCATCGTCGACGCCCCGCGCGGGACGGGCGGCTTCGGCTACAATCCGATCTTCCAGCCCGACGGCTACGACGTGACCTTCGCGGAGATGACCAGCACCGTGAAGAGTGGCGTAGATGACGCGCTGTCGCATCGGGCCAAAGCCTTCAAGCTGCTGGCGTCCGCCTGCCTCAGGGCTCCGGCGTGAGCGGCGCGGCCGCCCTCGCGCCGACCTCCCCGATCCTGCATCCGACTGCGGATGCGGGCTTCGCCGTCTATGTGCACTGGCCGTTCTGCCTGGCCAAATGCCCCTATTGCGACTTCAACAGCCATGTCCGGCTGCAGCCGCCCGACCAGGCCCGCTATGTCGCGGCTTTCCGGCGCGAGATCGCCCATCGGGCCGCGCTGGCGCCGGGGCGGACCGTCACCTCGATCTTCTTCGGCGGCGGCACGCCCTCGCTGATGGAGGGCCGCACCGTCGGTGCGATCCTCGACGCCATCGGCGAGGCCTGGGCGATCGACCCGCATTGCGAGGTCTCGCTCGAGGCCAACCCGACCAGCGTCGAGGCCGGGCGCTTCGCCGATTTCAGGGCGGCCGGCGTCAATCGCGTCTCGCTCGGCGTGCAGGCGCTCAACGATGCCGATCTCAAAACGCTCGGGCGGATGCATTCGACGCGCGAGGCGCTCGACGCCGTCGCGATCGCGCGCCGCTACTTCGAGCGCTATTCCTTCGACCTGATCTATGCCCGCTCGCCGGAGCAGACGCCGGCCGCGTGGCGGGCCGAGCTGGAGCTGGCGATCAGCCATGCCGCCGAGCATCTCTCACTCTACCAGCTCACGATCGAGCCCGACACGATGTTCGAGCGGTTGTTCAAGGCCGGCAAGCTCGCCGTGCCGGACCATGAGGCGGGCGCTGCGCTCTACGAGATCACGCAGGAGATTACGGCCAAGCATGGCCTGCCGGTCTACGAGATCTCCAACCATGCTCGTCCCGGCGCGGAATGTCGGCACAACCTCGTCTACTGGCGCTATGGCGAATATGCCGGCATCGGCCCCGGCGCGCATGGGCGGCTGGTGACCGACGAGGGGCGGATGGCCCATTCGACCGAGAAGCGGCCCGAGGCCTGGCTCGAGCGCGTCGAGGCGGAAGGCCAGGCGCTCATCGAGAACGAGCGGCTCAATGCCGAGGCGCAGGGCGACGAATATCTGCTGATGGGGCTGCGGCTGGTCGAGGGCATCGACCCCGCCGTGTTCAGGGCGCTGTCAGGCCGCGCGCTCAACGAGCGGCGGGTGACCAGCCTCGTGCTCGACCGGCTGCTCGTCCGCAAGCCCGGCGGCAAGCTCGCCTGCACGCCGGAGGGCGCGCTGGTGCTGGACGCGGTGGTGGCGGATCTGGCGGCGTAAAGCGTAAAGCCTCGCTTTACGAAGCGAGGCCGGGCTGTTATATGGTCCGGCAATGCGGATCCGGAATGTCAGGCACAGGGGCTTGCGCCGGCTGGTCGAGGCGGACGATGCGTCGGGCCTTCAGCCGCAGGTCGTCGACAAGCTCCGCAAGATGATCGCCTTCCTGCAGGACATGCAGGGAGCTGACGAGCTTCGTATCTTTCCGAGCTGGAAGGCGCACCTGCTGACGGGCGACCGGAAGGGTGTCTGGAGCCTGTTCGTGACGAAGAACTGGCGCCTGACCTTCCGTATCGAACAAAACGACATCGAAATCATCGATCTGGATTATGAGGATTACCACTGATGGATGATGAAACCGCTCCCCGGGAGGGCTACCGGCTGAAAGCCCCGCCGCATGTCGGAAGCTTCCTCAAGACCGAAATCATCGAGCCCGCCGAATTGTCGGTGACGGCAGCCGCGGCCGTTCTGGGCGTCACGCGCCCGGCCCTGTCCGCCCTCCTGAACGGGCGCGCTGCGCTCTCCGCAGAGATGGCGCTGCGTTTCGAGAAGGCCTTTGGGCTGTCCATGGACACGCTGATGCGCATGCAGAACAGTTTCGACATCGCCCAGGCGCGCAAGCGCGCGGGCAGCATCGACGTCAAGCCCTTCGTGCCTGCACCGAAAGCCGCCTGACGACGGCGACTACTGCGTGCGCGGCCCGAGATCGCGCGGGGCGGCGTTGACGGTGACGATCTGGCCGTTGCGCAGTTCGAGCACGGCGAGGCCGCGGTCATTCTGCCCGTCGGGGCGGAAGCGGAAGACGCCGTCGGCGCCCGCGAAGCCCGAGGCGTTGGTCAGCACCGATTCCGAGAAGCGCTGCGACCCTTGCGTGCGCGCCAGCGCGGCCGCCAGCGAGACCGCGTCATAGGCGAGCGTCGCGGTGCGGGTCGGGGCGCTGTTGAACCGCGTCTGATAGCGGCCAGCGAAGGCGTTGAAGCCGGCGGTATCGGGCGAGGCGAACCAGCCGCCCTGGATGGCCGGGACGCGCGCGACATTGGCGTCGTTCCAGACGCCGGTGCCGAGCGGCTTGACCTTGGCCGGGTCATAGCCCGCCTGCTGCAAAGCGAGGCCGAGCGCCGGCATGGTGTCGGCGGCGGCGGGCACGAACAGCGCATCGGCCTGCTGCAAGGCCGGAACCAGGCGCTTCGCCGCAGCGGCCATGGAATTCGAATCCGGCGAGAAGCGCTCGATCACGACGACGCGGCCGCCGCGTCCGGCGACCGCCTGCTGAAAGGCGGCCTCGACGACCTTGCCATAGGCGGTGTCCGGCACGAGGGCGGCGAAGGATTTGCGGCCCTGCTGCGAGGCATAGGCGATGACGCGGTTGACGTCGTTCTCGGGCGGGAAGGACAGCAGATAGATGCCGCGGCCGGCGACATTGGTGTCGCTGGAAAAGGCGATGACCGGGCGGTTGGCAGCGCGCGCGACCTGGCCGGCGGCCTGAACGGACGGTGCAAACAGCGGGCCGATGATGAGTTCGGCGCCCTCGGCGATCGCCTCCTGCGCGGCGGCCTGCGCGCCCTCGGGCGTGCCGCGGTCATCCTTCACCAGCAGCGTCAGATCGGCATTGGGGAACTCGGAGAGCGCCATCTCGGCCGCATTCTTCAGCGAATTGCCGACGACGGCGCCCTGGCCTTCCGCGGTCAGCGGCAGGATCAACCCGACCTTGACCTTGCCTGTGCCAATCGTCTGACCCGTGGGCTGAGCGGGCTGCGCCTGCGGCGAAGCGGCATCGAAGCCCGGCAGCCCGCTCGGCCCGCCACTGCAGGCCGCCAGCGACAGGCAGGCGAGCGCCGCCAGCGAGGTCAGGCTGCGGCGGCTGATCGGTTCCCTGAGCGGATGACGCGACACGGGCGATCTCCAGATCTCGCTCCGGACGGCAGCAGGCCCGCCCGGCGTTACAGTCCCCCGACCGTGGGGATTCTCCTGCCAGTGCGGCAGGGTATTTTCAAGTTGTTAACTCTGAGTTGCGGCCGCGGGCGAAGGCGCTGTCCGCCCGCGCGGATGGCGCAGCGGCGACGGCTGTGGCAGGTTCGCGGCCATGTCGACGCCGACCCCTGCCCCCGCCGCGCCGCGCGCCCCCAGCTACACCGCCTTCGGGATCAAAGCGGAGGCGGAAGCGCTGGCGCCTGGGTTGCACATCGTCGCGACACCGATCGGCAATCTGCTCGACATCTCGTTTCGCGCGCTGGCGACGCTGGCGGCGGCGGATGCGATCCTGGCGGAGGACACGCGGACCTCGAAGACGCTGCTGGCGCATTACGGCATCTCGACGCCGCTCTACCCCTATCACGAGCATAATGCCGAGCAGATGCGGCCCAAGATCCTCGGCAAGCTGCGCGAGGGCGGCAAGCTCGCCCTGATCTCCGATGCGGGGACACCGCTCGTCTCCGACCCCGGCTACAAGCTGGTGGCGGAGGTCGTCGCGGAGGGGTTGCCGGTCACCGGCATTCCCGGCCCCTCCGCCGTGCTGGCGGCGCTGGTGCTGGCGGGCCTGCCGACCGACCGCTTCTTCTTCGAGGGCTTCCTGCCGCCCAAGGCGGCGGCGCGGCGGGGGCGGCTGACCGAACTCGCCGCCATTCCCGGGACGCTCGTCTTCTTCGAATCGCCGCGACGTCTGGCCGAGATGCTGTCGGATGCGGCGGCCGTCCTCGGCGAGCGCCCCGGCGCCGTCGCGCGCGAGCTGACCAAGTTCTACGAGACCGTGCGGCGCGGGCCCCTGTCGACGCTGGCGGCGCATTACGACGGCGAGGAAGAGGCGCGCGGCGAGATCGTCGTCGTGATCGGCCCGCCCGGCGCCGAGACGGAAGCGGCTGCCGGCGACGCAATCGGCGAGCGCCTGCGGATCGCGCTCGCCGAGCTCTCGCTGAAGGAAGCGGTCGCGCAGGTCGCGGCCGAGACCGGCCAGCCGCGGCGCAAGGTCTATGCGCGCGCGCTGGAGCTGACGCGCGAGACGCCGTGACGGGCGAGGCCCGCAGCCGCCGCGCCCGCCGCTCCGGCGTCACGGGGCGGCGCGCGGAGTGGCTCGCGATCCTCTGGCTCGGCCTGAAGGGCTATCGTCCACTGGCGCGGCGCTTCGGCGGCAAGGGCGGCGAGATCGACCTGGTCATGAAGCGCGGCCGGACCATCGCCTTCGTCGAGGTCAAGGCGCGCGGGGCGATGGACGAGGCCCTGATCGCGATCACCCCCGAAAAGCACAGGCTGGTCGAGCTGCGGATCCGCCAATGGCTGGCGCAGAACCCCTGGGCGATGGCGCATCACCTGCGCGCCGACGCCGTCTTTCTCGCTCCTTGGCGCTGGCCGCGCCATGTGCATGCGGTGGCCGAATTGGGGTTGTAACCCTCACGTCGCTGCGATCAGAGGTCGTCGGCCGCGCCGATCAACGAGGTCAGCATCAGCGTGAGTTTGGCCAGTTGTTCGGGCTCGAGTGAACCCATCACTGTTCCAACCTTGTTGCGAGTGACCGCCATGACCTTGTCCGCCATGATGTCCGACGGGTGGCGCAGGCCGTTGCGCGGCGAGGGATCGACGGGCAGGCGATACAGCGGCAGATCACGCCGGTTCGTCGTCGACAGGCAAACCAGGACGCTGTCCGTGGCAGGCAGCCGATCCGACTGGATGACGATCGCTGGCCTCGGTTTGCCGTAATCGCCCGGAAGCGCCACGGTGACGACATCCCCCCGTTTCAACGCAGCCAGCCGGCTCAGGATCGCCTCAGCTTGGCGGAGCCGGGAGGTGGCCCCTCCGGCCCCCAGTCATAAGGCTCCAGGTTCCAATCAGCCGTCGCGGCCTCGATGAAGGCGAGCGTCTCGGTCTCTTCCGGAGCGCCCCGCAGCAAGGCCGCCTGCCGTGCCGCTTCCTCGGCGAAGCCGGGCGCGTTGACGTCGGGCACCCAGATCCGCAGCAGCTTGAGCCCTTGCTTCTTTTTGGCGGCGCGGTAGCGGGCGAACTTGCTTTGAACGGCGCTCGCTGCGCGGGACATTGTGGCCTCCAATCGCCGTGGCGACGATGCCGATGACGGTAGCGCGCTACCCGGATGCGGTCAATCTGGCGACCGGATGCTCATCGCCTCGCCGGCATCACGCCGGCCATGCGGTCACGCCCCCTTGCCGATGCGGGGGAGACCGGTCGATAAGGTCGCTCCAGAACCGGAGCGCACATCATGACCCTCAGCGTCGCCATCCAGATGGACCCGATCGAGCGCCTGCGGGTCGCCGGTGACACCGGCTTCGCGCTGATGCTCGAGGCGCAGGCGCGCGGGCACACGCTGTTCACCTACACGCCCGACAAGCTGTCGATGCGCGACGGCAAGGTCACGGCGCCGATCCGCCCGGTCACGGTGCGCGATGTCGAGGGCGACCATTTCACGGCCGGTGCCGAAATCCGCACCGATCTTTCGACGCTGGACGTCGTCCTCCTGCGGCAGGACCCGCCCTTCGACATGGCCTATGTCTCGACCACGCATATGCTGGAGCGCATCCACCCGAAGACGCTGGTGGTCAACGACCCCTTCCATGTCCGCAATGCGCCGGAGAAGATCTTCGTCACGCATTTCCCGGAGCTGATGCCGCCGACGCTGATCACCCGCGACAAGGCCGAGATCGAGGCCTTCCGCGACGAGTTCGGCGAGATCGTGATGAAGCCGCTCTACGGCCATGGCGGCGCGACCGTGTTCAAGACCAGCAAGGACGATCCGAATTTCGGCTCGCTCTACGATCTCTTCGCCAATCTCTTCCGCGAGCCCTGGGTCGTGCAGGCCTTCATCAAGGAGATCTCTGAGGGCGACAAGCGCATCATCCTGATCAATGGCGAGGCGGCGGGGGCGGTCAACCGCGTGCCGGCGGTCGGCGATCTGCGCGCCAACATGGTGCGCGGCGGTGCGGCGCGGCCGACCGACCTCTCGCCCAAGGAACTCGAAATCTGCGAGGCGATCGGGCCTTCGCTGCGCGAGCGCGGCCTGCTGCTCGTCGGCATCGACGTGATCCATGGCAAGCTGACCGAGATCAACGTCACGGCACCGACAGGCGTACGCGCGATCAAGAAGCTCGGCGGACCCGATCTCGCGGCACAGCTCTTCGACGTGATCGAGAGCAAGGTCTCGGCGCGCGGCTGAACGCCGGGTGCGCGTCAGCCGCCTCAGCCCTTGACGAAGCCCTTCCAGCAGGGGCCGAGCGCGATCTCGCGACGGCCCGCCATGGCCGGCTGATAGACCCGGTGCAGCGCTTGGTTGGCGATTGTCACCGGGCAGAGCGGCAGCAGGATGAGATCGGCCGCGGCGACCGCCGCCAGCGCCTCGGCGTCCGGCTCCGGCACGGCGCGGAAGGGATCGGCCCCGATCGCGATGTGGCGCACGCTGGAGCGCCCCATCAGCGCCGGGAAGGGGTTGACGAAGTTCAGGCTCATGATGGTGCCGAATCGCGTGCCGGTCAGCGCCTCATGAGCGAGGATCCCGGCAATGCCGGCGTCGATCGCCATCAGCCAGCCGAGCTGGAAATCGAGTTCGGAATAGAGCGTCTGGCTCGGCAGGATCTGCTGGGCCGCGATGGCCTCGTAGGTGTCGGTCGAGGCGGCGTAGATCGCCTGCATCTTGCCGGCCCGGCCGACCACCTCGACATGCTGCGAGACGCGCCCGAGAGCGCCGAGATGATCGTTGGGCAGGGCGATGTAGTTGCTCTGGGCGAGCAAAGTACGGCCCGCGCGCTGCAGAACGGTCATGGCGGGCGGGATCGCGGTCGCGGCCACCAGTGCCAGCACCAGAAAGCGCCCGGGCCGAGCGTCCTGCACCCGGCGCAGCAGGATCCGCAGCAGCACCGGCCAGGCGAAGACGAAGGCGAGCCCGCCGGTGTTCTGCGTCTCCAGGAACAGTCCCGCCGCCATGGTCACGGCGAGCCAGGCCTCGTCCCGGTCGCAGAGCGCGTGGAGGGAGGCGGCCGACCGCTCCCGCACGAGGCGGCGTAGCCCCTGCACCCACTCGCTGCGGCCGGTCCAGGCCAGAGCGAGGACCAGGGCGCCGCCTGCGGCGACGATGTCGAGATGCAGCGAACCGGCCTGCAGGAAACGCGGCAGGATGCCGCCCGCATTGATGCGCAGCAGCGCGAGGATACTCTCCGCATAGGCGCTGACAAGGCCGCCGGAGAGTTCCAGGCCGGCCAGGACGAGCAGACCGCCGAGGGCCGCGAACAGGCCGAGGCGCCAGTCGAGGCGCCCCGCCAGCAGCCCATAGGCCAGGACCAATCCCCCGGCGAGGAAGCCCGTGATCTTGATCAGCAGCAGCGCCAGCATGCACCAGAGCAGCACGCCGGCGCGAAGCGTTTGGCCCGGCAGGACGAAGAGCCCCGAGACGAGCACATAGAGCACGATGCTGGCCTGACGGTTGTAGATGCCGAAGCCGTCGAGCCCGGGGAAGAGCGAATGCTGCTCGACGTTGAGCGGCAGCATCTGGAAGACGAGATAGGGCAGCAGCAGACCGAGCGCGAGCCGCCGCGAGCGCCGGTCCGCCGCGATCAGCACCAGCGCCATGGGCGGTGCCGTGATCAGAAACAGCGACCATTGCGCCGTCAGGAGCGGGTGCGCTTGCGGGAAAAGCCGGTCGAGACCGGCATAGAGCCAGTAGCCAAGCGGACCGACCGGCGTCAGGAAATCGAGCAGCGGAACCTGCCCCTCGGCGATGCGCCGCGCCGCGTCGACATAGAGCACGAGGTCCCAGTACATCGCCCCGAGCGGCAGGACGAGCGGACGCGTCAGAAGCCAGATGCAGAGCAGAAGAGCGGCGGCGAGCAGCAGCAGGGGCGCTGAGGCGATGCGCCGTCCGGCCGCGCCGGCCGACGCGGCGCGCAATGGTTCCTCAGCCAGCATTGGCACCCTCGCCTGCGCCTCTCCTGCAACCGGCGATAGCGGCGACGGGTTAATACTCTGCTGAGGCAGCTAGTGGGTGCCCGTGCCGTTCAGGCTGTTGGTCTCGTCCCAGCCATAGCGCATCGTCTCGAACCGCATCGTCAGCGCATCGACGAGCAGGAGCTTACCGACCAGCGGTTCGCCGAAGCCGGTGATAGCGCGAATGACCTCCAGCGCCATCAGCGAGCCCATCACGCCCGGCAGCGCGCCGAGGATGCCGGCCTCGGCGCAGGTCGGGACCGTGCCAGGAGGCGGTACGTCCGGGAACAGGCAGCGCCAGGTCGGGTTCGGGCGGCCGTCGGGGCCGGTCTCATGCGCCCGGATCGTCGTCAACGAACCGTCGAAGCGTCCGAGCGCGGCCATCACGACCGGCTTGCGCTCGTGGAAGCAGGCGTCGGAGACGGCATAGCGGGTGGCGAAATTATCCGAGCCTTCGGCGACGACGTCGTAGAAGGCGATCAGGGTGCGGGCGTTGTGCGGGTCGATCCGGGTGACGTGCTCCTCGACCTCGACATGCGGGTTCAGCCGCTTGACGAAGGCCGCTGCCGCGACCGCCTTGTGCGCGCCGATGTCGTCCGTGCCATAGATCGTCTGTCGCTGCAGGTTCGACAGCGAGACGGTGTCGTCGTCGACGATGCCGATATGGCCGACGCCCGCCGCGGCGAGATACTGGATCAGCGGCGCCCCGAGGCCTCCAGCACCGACGACCAGCACCCGGGCGCGCTTGAGCTTCTGCTGGCCGGGACCGCCGATCTCCGGCAGCACCAGATGGCGCGCATAGCGCTCGACCTCGTCCTCGTTCAGGCTCATGGCGCAAGGGTTAGGCCGATCGCGCTCGCGGGGCAATCGCGCCCGCGGCAGGGCCGGACCCCGGCTGCGGCATTGCAGCGCCTCGGGCGATCCGGCGCCCACCGCCGTCTTGGCCGCGCCCGAAAGCCATGCCATCGTGTCGCCAGACGGGGCGGGCAACGCCCCCGGACATCGACAGGGGAAGTTCCATGCAGCTCAAATCGCTCGCGCTGGCTCTGGCCGGCGTCGCCCTTTCGGCCGTCGTCGCGATGGCGCAGGCGCCGATCAAGCCGGCAATCGTCTATGACAAGGGCGGCAAGTTCGACAAATCCTTCAACGAGGGTGTCTTCGCCGGCGCGGAGAAGTTCAAGACCGAGACGGGCGTCGATTTCCGCGACTTCGAGCCGACCAACGACGCGCAGATCGAGCAGGCGCTGCGCCGCTTCGCCCGTGACGGCCATTCGCCGATCATCGCGGTGGGCTTCTCGCAGGCGACCGCGCTGCAGAAGGTCGCGGCCGAGTTCCCGGCGCTGAAGTTCACCATCATCGACATGGTCGTTGACCTGCCCAACGTGCAGTCGGTCGTGTTCAAGGAGCATGAGGGCTCCTATCTCGTCGGCCTGCTCGCCGGCATGGCGTCCAAATCCGGCAAGGTCGGCTTCGTCGGCGGCATGGACATCCCGCTGATCCGGAAATTCGCCTGCGGCTATGTCCAGGGCGTCAAGGCGGCCAAGAAGGATGCCGAGATCTTCCAGAACATGACCGGCTCGACGCCGGCCGCCTGGAACGACCCGGTCAAGGGCGGCGAGCTCGCCAAGTCGCAGATCGACCGCGGCGCCGACGTGATCTACCACGCTGCCGGCGGCACCGGGATCGGCGTGCTGCGGGCCGCGGCGGACGCCGGCAAGCTCGGCATCGGCGTCGACTCCAACCAGAACGGCCTGCAGCCCGGCAAGGTGCTGACCTCGATGCTCAAGCGCGTCGACGTCGCCGCCTATTCCTCCTTCAAGGCCGCCCGCGACGGCAGCTGGAAGCCGGGAATCTCGGTGCTCGGCCTCAAGGAGGACGGCGTCGGCTGGGCGCTGGACGACGCCAACAAGGCGCTGATCACGCCCGAGATGAAGGCCGCCGCCGACAAGGCCCGTGCCGACATCATCAGCGGCGCAGTCAAGGTCCACGACTACATGTCGGATTCGAAGTGCGCGGTGTGAGGCCTTTGGCGTCGCGCGACAACGGGACGTCATTCTCGGGCGGAGCGACGCGCAGACCCGAGAATCTCCGGCAAGAGATGCTCGGGTCAGGCCCGAGCATGACGCTCTGGCTTGACGCTTTCGCGTCATGACGGCCCCTGCGCCCGCCATTGCGCTGACCGGCATCTCGAAGCGGTTCGGGCCGGTGCAGGCCAACCGCGACGTGTCGCTTTCGGTCGCGACCGGCTCGATCCACGGCATCGTCGGCGAGAACGGCGCCGGCAAGTCGACGCTGATGTCGATCCTCTACGGCTTCTACGAGGCCGATGCGGGCGAGATCGCGGTCGGTGGCCGGCCCTGCATCATCCGCACACCGGCCGACGCGATCGCGCTCGGCATCGGCATGGTCCACCAGCACTTCATGCTGGTGGAGACGCTGAGCGTCGTCGAGAACGTCGTGCTCGGCGCCGAGGGCGGCGCCTGGCTCAGCGGCGGCGTCAAGCGGGCACGGGCGGAACTGGCGCGGCTCTCGGAGCAGTACGGCCTCGCGATCGATCCCGACGCCATCGTCGGCGATCTCTCGGTCGGGCTGCAGCAGCGCGTCGAGATCCTCAAGGCGCTCTATCGCGGTGCGCAGATTCTGATCCTCGACGAGCCCACGGCCGTGCTGACGCCGCCGGAGGCCGACCAGCTCTTCGCCCTGCTGCGGGCGCTGCGGGAGCAGGGCAAGACCGTCATCCTGATCACCCACAAGCTGCGCGAGATCATGGCGATCACCGACCGCGTCTCGGTGATGCGGCGCGGCGAGATGGTCGCGCATCTGGCGACGGCCGAGACCTCGCCGCCGGAGATCGCCGAGGCGATGGTCGGCCGGCGCGTGCTGCTGCGCGTCGAGAAGGAGGCGCGGCCGCGCGGCGCGAAGGTGCTCGAGGCGGTCGGGCTCGACATGGTCGATGCGCGCGGCGTGGCACTGCTCTCAGGCATCGACCTGACGCTGCATGAAGGCGAGATCGTCGGCATCGCCGGCGTCGCCGGCAACGGCCAGAGCGAGTTGCTCGAGGTGCTCGCCGGCCTCACCCAGCCCTCGCGCGGCGTCATCCGGCTGAACGGGCAGGTGCTGACTTCGGCCGACCGCAACCCGGCGCAGCTGCGCAAGCTCGGCCTGATGCATGTGCCGGAGGACAGGCTGCGGACCGGGCTCGTCACCGCCTTTCCCGCCGCGGAGAACGCGATCCTCGGCTATCAGGACGATGCCGCGCTCGGCCCCGGCCCCTTCCTGTCGCCGGCGACGATCACAGAGCGAGCGCGGGAGACCTTCGCCGCCTATGACGTGCGCCCGCCGGACCCAGGCCTGAAGACGGCGAAGTTCTCGGGCGGCAACCAGCAGAAGATCGTGCTCGCCCGCGAGATCGAGCGGGCGCCGAAGGTGCTGCTCGTCGGCCAGCCGACGCGCGGCGTCGATATCGGCGCGATCGAAGCCATCCATCGCCGGCTGATCGCCCTGCGCGATTCAGGCGTCGCGATCCTGCTCGTCTCGGTCGAGCTCGAGGAGGTGATGGCGCTGTCCGACCGGATTCTCGCCATGTGCGGCGGGCGCATCACCGGCGAACGAATGGCCGGCGAGGCCGACGAGCGCGATCTCGGGTTGCTGATGGCGGGCGTGACAGGAGAGGCGGCGTGAAGGTGCGGCCTGCGCAACGAACGTCATGCTCGGGCTCGACCCGAGCATCTCTTGCCGGAGATTCTCGGGTCTGCGCTTCGCTTCGCCCGAGAATAACGATGGGTTCGCCATGAGCGCCGCCCCCATCGAACTGCCGCGCTGGGCGGATACGGCGCTGGTTCCGCTGGTCTCGGTCGCGGCGGCGCTCGCCGTCTCCGGGCTCGTCGTGATCGGCATCGGCGAGAGCCCGCTGGAGGCGACCGCGCTCCTGTTGCGCGGCGCGCTCGGCTCGGCCGAGGGCATCGGCTTTACGCTCTACTACACGACGAATTTCATCTTCACGGGGCTGGCCGTGGCCGTCGCCTTCCATGCCGGGCTGTTCAACATCGGCGGCGAGGGACAGGCGACGATCGCCGGCATCTTCGCCGCCCTGGCCTGCCTCTGGCTCGCCCCGCTGCCCGGCCTGCTGCTGGTGCCGCTGGCGATCCTGGCAGCGGCGGCGGGCGGGGCGCTCTACGGCTTCATCCCCGGCTGGCTCCAGGCGACGCGCGGCAGCCATGTCGTGATCACCACGATCATGTTCAACTTCCTGGCGGCGACGCTGACCGTCTATCTGCTGGTGGAAGTGATCGGCAAACCCGGCTCGATGCAGCCGGAGACGCCCGAATTTGCCGCCCATGCGGTCCTGACCCCAATGCACAAGCTCCTGGCGCCGCTGGGCATCACCCTGCCCTCGACGCCGCTGAACAGCGCCTTCCTGCTGGCGCTCGCCGCGCTCGTCGCCGTCTGGGCGCTGATCTTCCGCTCACGGCTGGGCTATGCGATCCGCACCGTCGGCGCCAATCCGAGGGCCGCGGCCTATGCCGGCATCTCGCCCGCGCGCATCACCATGGTCGCCATGGCGATCTCGGGGGCGCTCGCCGGCGGGCTCGCCGTCAACGAGGTGATGGGCGTGCAGCACCGGCTGCTGCTCGATTTCACCGCCGGCTACGGTTTCGTCGGCATCGCGGTGGCGCTGATGGGGCGCGGGCACCCGGTCGGCGTGGCGCTGGCGGCGCTGCTCTTCGGCGTGCTCTACCAAGGCGGGGCGGAGCTCTCCTTCGACAAGCCGAGCATCACCCGCGACATGGTGGTGGTGATCGGCGGGGTCATCATCCTCTTCGCCGGCGCCCTCGACGGGCTGTTCCGGCGGGCGGTGGCGGCGCTGCTGCGGCCGGGGCGGGCGGCCTGACCATGGACGCGATCGCCACCATCGCCGTCATCCTCGACTCCGCGATCCGCCTCTCGGTGCCGCTGCTCTGCGCCGCCATGGCGGGCCTCTGGTCGGAGCGGGCGGGCGTGGTCGATATCGGGCTCGAGGGCAAGATGCTGGTCGCCGCCTTCGCAGCCGCTGTAATCGCCGCGCAGAGCGGCTCGGCCTGGGCGGGGCTCGGTGCCGGCATCCTCGCCTCCGTGATGCTGGCCCTCGTTCACGGCTTCGCCGCGATCACCTGGCGCGGCAACCAGATCGTCTCCGGCGTCGCCATCAACATGCTGGCGGCGGGGCTGACCGTGATCCTCGGCAATGCCTGGTTCGGGCAGGGCGGGCGCACGCCCACGCTGGAGGGCGCCGCGCGCTTCGGCGAGATCACCCTGCCGTTTGCGCAGACGCTGCGGGAGCAGATCCCGGGCTTTGGCCTGATCTATGACGAGGTTGTCTCCGGCCAGTCCGCGCCGGCCTATCTCGCGCTGTTGGCGGTCGTTCTGACGGCCCTGGTGCTGAAGCGCACCCGTTTCGGCCTGCGGCTGCGCGCCGTCGGCGATAACCCGGCGGCTGTCGACACCGCCGGCATCTCGGTGGCCGGGCTGCGCTATGGCGCCGTGATCATCTGCGGGGTGCTGTGCGGGCTGGGCGGGACCTATCTCGCGGTCTCGCAATCGGCCGGGTTCCTGCCGCACATGACCGCCGGCAAGGGCTTCATCGCGCTGGCGGCCGTGATCTTCGCGAACTGGCGGCCCTGGCCGGCGCTCTGGGCCTGCCTGCTCTTCGGCGGGCTCGACGCGGTCGCGATCCGTTTGCAGGGCGTGGCGCTGCCCGGAATCGGGCAGGTGCCGGTGCAGGCGATCCAGGCGCTGCCCTATCTGATGACGGTGATCCTGCTGGCCGGCTTCATCGGCAAGTCGACGCCGCCCAAGGCCGCCGGCCTGCCCTATGTGAAGGAGCGCTGAGCCATGGCCACGAGCCCGGAGCCGATCGATTTCGAGGCGCTGTTCGCCGCTGCGGCGCGGGTGCAGACCTTCGCCCACGTTCCCTATTCGCGCTTTCGCGTCGGCGCGGCGATCCTCGGCGAGGACGGCGTCGTCTATCCCGGCTGCAATGTCGAGAACGCCGCCTATCCGTCCGGGAGCTGCGCCGAGCAGGGCGCGATCTCGGCGATGATCGCCGGCGGCGGCCGGCACATCCGGGCGATCCTCGTCCTCGGCGACGGCGACGAGCTGGTGACGCCCTGCGGCGCCTGCCGCCAACGCATCCGCGAATTCGCCGCGCCGGAGACCCCCGTCGCGATCGCGGGGCCAGGCGGCATCCGCCAAATGTTCTCGCTGGCGGAGCTGTTGCCGGCCTCCTTCGGACCGGACAATCTGCGCCGGTGACGGACGGCCGCGTCTCGAAGGAGGCTCCACAGCGCACTGGACCATCCTTCGAGACGCCGCTACGCGGCTCCTCAGGATGAGGGCCGAACGGGATTGTAACGGAATGAGCACCGACACCGCCTTCACGGAAGCCGCCCAAGCCGTCCGCGCCCATGGCGCGACCGGCCCGATCGACTGCGCCATCGTGCTCGGCACCGGGCTCGGCGGGCTCGCCGACCAGCTCGTGGATGCGATCCGCATTCCCTATGCCGCGATCCCCGGCTTTCCGGCGGGCGGCGTCTCCGGCCATGCGCGGCAGCTCTGCATCGGCCGGCTCGAAGGCAGGACGGTGCTGATCTATCAGGGCCGGGCGCATTACTACGAGGGAGGCGACCCGGCGGTGATGCGGGTGCCGCTCGGCATGCTCGGCGAGCTCGGGGCGCCGCCGCTGATCCTGACCAATGCCGCCGGCTCGCTGAAGCCGCAGATGCCGCCCGGCAGTCTGGCGCTGATCACCGACCATATCAATCTGAACGGGCCGAACCCGCTCGTCGGCGATTCCGGCGACGGGCGTTTCGTGCCGATGGTCGACGCCTATGACCCGGCGCTTCGGGCGGGCCTGGCGCGCGCCGCGACGGCCGAGGGGCTGTCGCTGGGCGAGGGCGTCTATATGTGGTTTTCGGGCCCGAGCTTCGAGACGCCGGCCGAGATCCGGATGGCGCAGGTGATGGGCGCCGATCTCGTGGGCATGTCGACCGTGCCCGAAGTCATCCTGGCGCGGCGGCACGGCTTGCGCGTCGCGGGGCTGTCGATCGTCACCAATATGGGCGCGGGCCTGCATGGCGGGGCGCCCCATCACGACGAGACCAAGGACGTGGCCGGCCGGGCTGCCGCCGACCTCGCCCGCCTGCTGCGCGCTTTTCTGAGGAGCCTGTGATGCCGGCACCAAGCATCGCGACCGCCCGGCGGGCCTTGGCCCTGCTCGACCTCACCGATCTCTCCGACAATGCCGACGAGGCGGGGCTGGCGGCGCTGTGCGCACGCGCCGTCGGGGCGCCGGGGCCGGTCGCGGCGATCTGCATCTGGCCCCGTTTCGTGGCGCAGGCGCGCACGATGCTGGGGCGGGCGCCCGTCAGGATCGCGACGGTCGTGAATTTCCCGCAAGGCGAGGCGACGGGCGCGGACGTGCTGGCGGAGACGCAGGGCGCGGTCGCGGCGGTAGCCGACGAGATCGACCTCGTGCTGCCCTGGCGCGCCTTCCTGGGCGGTGACGCGGCGGGGGCCGAGGCCATGGTCCGCGCCGTAAAGGACAGCTGCGACGGCCGGACGCTGAAGGTCATTCTCGAAACCGGCGAGTATCCCGATCTCGACCGGGTCCGCGCTGCCTCCGAACTCGCCATCGCGGCGGGGGCCGATTTCATCAAGACCTCGACCGGCAAGACCGCCCATTCGGCCAGCCTGCCGGCGGCCCGGACGATGCTGGAGGTGATCGCGGGGAGCGGCCGGCCGGTGGGCCTGAAGCCGTCCGGCGGCATCCGGACGCTCGCGGATGCCGCGGGTTATCTGGAGCTGGCCGACGCGATCATGGGGCCGGACTGGGCGACGCCCGAGACCTTCCGCTTCGGCGCGAGCGGGCTGCATCAGGTGCTGGTCGACGCGATCGCGGGCGAGGCGTCGGGCACGGCGAGCGGGTCCTACTGAGATGAAGCTGACGCAGGAAATCATCGCGGCCAAGCGCGATGGCGCCGAGCTGCCCGAGGCCGATATCCGCCAGATCATCGCCGGCATCAGCGACGGCGGCGTCAGCGAGGGCCAGGCCGCCGCCTTCGCCATGGCGGTGTTCTTCCGCAACATGAGCGCGAAGGAACGCGTCGCGCTGACGCTCGCCATGCGCGATTCCGGCACGGTGCTGAACTGGGACGATCTGCCGGGCCCCGCGCTCGACAAGCACTCGACCGGCGGCGTCGGCGACACGGTGAGCCTGCCGCTGGCGGCGGCGGTGGCCGCCTGCGGGGGCTATGTGCCGATGATCTCGGGACGGGGCCTCGGCCATACCGGCGGCACGCTCGACAAGCTCGACGCGGTGCCCGGCTATGTCACGCAGCCGGACAACGATCTCTTCCGCAAGGTGGTGCGAAGCGTAGGCTGCGCCATCATCGGCCAGACGGCCGATCTCGCCCCCGCCGACAAGCGGCTCTACGCCATCCGCGACGTCACCGCGACGGTCGAGGCGATCCCGCTGATCACCGCCTCGATCCTGTCGAAGAAGCTCGCCGCCGGGCTGCACGGGCTGGCGATGGACGTGAAATTCGGCTCCGGCGCCTTCCTGCCCGACCCCGCCAAGGCGCGCGAGCTCGCCGATGCGCTGGTCGGCGTCGCCAATGGCGCGGGGCTGCCGACGACGGCGCTCCTGACCGACATGGACGAGCCGCTGGCGAGCGCGGCCGGCAACGCGCTCGAAGTCGCTTATGCGCTCGACCACCTGACCGGGAAACGGCGCGAGCCACGCTTCCACGCGGTCACCGTCGCGCTCGGCGCCGAGATGCTGCTGCTCGGGCGGCTCGCCACCGACATCGGCGACGCGACAGCGAAGATCGAGGCGGCCTTCGCCAGCGGGGCGGCCGCCGAGAGGTTCGCGAAGATGATCGCGGCGCTGGGCGGGCCGGCCGACCTGCTGGAGAAGCCGGAGCGCCATCTCGCCCGGGCGCCGATTGTGCGGCCCGTCTTTCCGACGACGACTGCAACCGTCCAGGCGATCGACACGCGCGGCGTCGGGCTGGCGGTGGTGGCGCTGGGCGGCGGGCGGACCCGGCCGCAGGACGCGATGGATCCTGCCGTCGGCATCGTCGATCTCGCAGGGCTCGGCGAGGCGGTCGGTCCGGACCGGCCGCTCGGCATCGTTCATGCACGCGACGAGGCCGGCCATGCCATGGCCGAGAAGCGCTTGCGCGAGGCCTATCGTCTGGGAGACGGTGCGCCGCGGCGCGGCGCGCTGATCGCCGAACGGATCACGGAGAGTACGAACGCATGAGCCTGCTGCTGGCGATGACGGGATGGCATGTCGAGGATTGGCGGGCGCGCTTCGCGGCGCTGCTGCCGGACATGCCGGTGGTGATCCTGGGCGAGCCTTTCGACCGGCGCTCGGTGCATTACGTCGCGAGCTGGAAACATCCCGAGGGCAGCCTGTCGGGCCTGCCGAATCTCGCGGCGGTGTTCTCGCTCGGCGCCGGCGTCGACCATCTCTTCGCCGATACGCGCCTGCCGGAGGTGCCGATCGCGCGCGTCGTCGATCCCGACCTGACGACGCGGATGAGCGAATATGTCGTGCTGCATTGCCTGCGCTATCTGCGCCAGCAGCCGCGCTACGACCGGCAGCAGCGCGAGAAGCTCTGGGACGACGACCGCCACCAGCCGGCGGCGCGCTCGGTGCGGGTCGGCATCATGGGGCTGGGCGAACTCGGCCAGGACGCCGCCCGCAAGCTTCAGGTGATGGGTTTCGACGTCGCCGGCTGGAGCCGCTCGCCCAAGGCGGTCGAGGGGCTCGCGACCTTCGCCGGCAGCGAGGGCATGATCGACTTCCTCGCGCGTACCGACATTCTCGTCAGCCTGCTGCCGCTGACCCCTGACACACGCGGGCTGATCGATGCCAAGCTGCTCGCCGGGCTGGCGCAGGGCGGGCGCCTGGGCGGGCCGTTCCTGATCAATGCCGGCCGCGGCGGGCTGCAGGTCGAGGCCGACATCCTGGCGGCGCTGGAGGCCGGCACGCTCAGGGGCGCGACGCTCGACGTGTTCGAGACCGAGCCGCTGCCGACGGACTCGCCGCTCTGGACCCATCCCGCCGTCACCGTCACGCCACACAATGCGGCGATGTCCGAGCCGGAGGCCGTGGCGACGCTGATCGCCGCGCAGATCCGCAGGCTCGAGGCCGGCGAGCCGCTGGAGCATGTCGTCGACCCGGCGCGGGGCTACTGAGCCGCGGGCGCCTTCTTCAGGAAGTTCTTGAAGGCCTCGGCATGGTCGGGATGCCAGCGCGACAGCGGCGGGCGGTTCTCGATGATGTCACCCATCGCCCAGGCCATGCGCTTCTCGTCGAGCACGCGCGGCGTGTCGTTGTCCGGGCAGAGGATATAGAAATCGCCGTCCTCAAGGCGTTCGAGCATGAAGGCGACTGTCTGGTCGGGCGTCCAAGCGCCGTCCGGCTGGTCGAGCCGCCCCTTCGCCGTCAGCCGCGTGAAGACGAAGCCGGGGATCAGCAGATGGGCGCTGATCCGGCAGCCGTCGCGGCCGCGCAGATCGTGCTGGAGCGCCTCGGTGAAGGTCTTCACCGCCGCCTTCGAGACGTTGTAGGCGGGGTCTCCCGGCGGCGTGGTGATGCCCTGTTTCGAGCCCGTGTTGATCACGAGGCCGGGCTGGCCGCTCTCCAGCATGGCCGGCACGAAAACCTGGGTGCCGTGAATGATGCCCCAGAGATTGACGGCGAGGATGCGCTCCCAATCCTCGACAGGCGAGAACAGGGCGCTGCCCGGCTGGATGCCGGCATTGTTCATCAGCAGATGCACGGCGCCGAAGCGGCCCATCACCTCGTCACGCAGTGTCTCCAGCGCGGCCCGGTCGGCGACGTCGAGCGGCCGGGCGAGCACCGAGGCCTCGGCCGCCGCGAATTCCGCCATTGCCAGTGCGAGCGTGGTCTCGTCGCGATCGGCGAGCACGACGCTCATCCCGCGGCGCACGAAAGCGCGCACCGCCGCGAGGCCGATGCCGGAGGCGGCGCCCGTAACGACCGCCACATGGCCGGGGCCGAGAACATCCATCGCCGTCGTCATGACTGATTTCCTTCGCTGCCGCGCGCAGACCCTGCAGGCCATCGCGCCTGGCAGGGGTTCTGTCAGCCGATGCGGGCACGATCATGGCGCGGCGCACGGGTGCCGCGGGGGCCGGGCGAGCCGCCGCCCCCACCTTGCGACCAGGAAATGTGTGCAGGTTTTGAACCTTGTCGCCCATCCGGGAGACGCTAGAAACAGGACGATACATTCCGCGGGCTCTTTACCATGGTCAGCTTCAGCCGCTTTCGCGATCTCCGCCTCCCCGCCGCCCTGTTCGGCGCCGCCCTGCTCGGGGCCTGCCAGGCGACGCCGCAGCTGACGCTGTCCTCGGCACCGGCCTATTCGCCGGAATGGTGCGCGGCGGCCAAGTCGCTGGCCGCGAACTCCGGCTCGAACCTGTTCGCCACGGGGCGCTGCCACGAACTCGGCATCGCCGGCTTCGCGAAGGACGAAAACCTCTACCTCTTCTACTACACGCAGGGCGCGCGCTGGGGCAGCCTTCAGGCGGCCGAGGCGCTGGCGCGGCTCGGCCAGCCGGTGCCGGACGCCGACCTCCAGGCCGAGGCCCGCTACCGGGCGGACCGTCGCCAGGCCGATGCGGCGATGGCGGCCGCGATCAGCGGCCGCGCCAACCCGCCCGGCCCGCCCCGCCCCGCGCCGATGACGCCGACGGTGCAGATCCCCAACACGACCTTTCAGCCGGCCCGGATCCAGCCGACGCCGATGCGCCCGGCGCCGTCGCTGACGATCCCGACGCAGTCGACCCAGCAGCAGGGCCGGACGACGACCCAGTCCCGCCGCGAATGCGTCAACGGCGTCTGCAAGACGGTGACGACCACCTGCGTCAACGGCAACTGCACCACGACCAGCCAGTGAGGCGGCCGATCAGCCGATGCGCTTGTCGGCCGAGTCGCAGAGATCGAACTGGATGCAGCGCCCGCATTCGGGCCGCAGCGCCTTGCAGGTGTAGCGGCCGTGCAGGATCAGCCAGTGATGTGCGTGGCGGCCATAGGCGGCCGGCACCGCCTTCTCCAGCCCCATCTCGACCTGCAGCACGTTTTTTCCGGGCGCGATCCGCAACCGGTTGGCGACGCGGAAGACATGGGTGTCGACGGCGTGGGTGATCTGGCCGAAGGCGATGTTGAGCACGACATTGGCCGTCTTGCGGCCGACGCCCGGCAGGCTCTCCAACGCCTCGCGCGTCATCGGCACCTCGCCGCCGAACTCCGCGATCAGCTTCTCGCAGAGCGCGATGACGTTCTTCGCCTTGGTGCGGAACAGGCCGATGGTGCGGACATGGTCGCGCACGGCATCCTCGCCGAGTGCCAGCATCTTCTGCGGCGTATCGGCGATCTCGAACAGCCGCCGCGTCGCCTTGTTCACGCCGACATCGGTCGCCTGCGCCGAGAGCACGACCGCGACCAGCAGGGTGAAGGGATTGACGTAGTCGAGCTCGCCCTTGGGCTCGGGGTTGGCGGCCTCGAAACGCGCGAAGATCTCGCGCACGCCGGCGGCGCTGCGCGCGCGCGGTTTCGTGATCCGCGGCGCAGCGGCAGCGCGGCGCTTTGGCCCAGGCTTGGCCCTGTTCTCCTGCGTCATGCGGGCGTTATAGTCGCGCCATGGACCTCGGCAAGCGCCATGCCACCGCAGCGGATGAGGACGCCTCGGCGCGGGCCGAGCGGCCGGTCTTCGACGCCACGATCACGCCGCACCGCTCGCTTGACCGCAACGCCTTCCGCATCGTGATGACGCTGGTGTGCCTCGCCGCCATCGCCTCCTCGATCCCCTTCATGGTGCTGGGCGCCTGGCCGGTAGCTGGCTTCATGGGGCTCGACGTCGTCGCGCTCTTCATCGCATTCCAGGTCAACTTCCGGCATGCGCGCGCCTTCGAGCGCATCGTCGTGACCCCGATCGAGGTGCGGCTGCGGAAGGTCTCGCATCACGGTCAGGAAGCCATTTGGCGCTCCAACCCGGCCTGGACGAAGCTGGAGCGCCAGACCGACGAGGATTACGGCCTGCTCGGGCTCGACCTGGTGTCCAGAGGGCGGCGCGTCGCCGTCGCTTCGGCCCTTTCGCCAGGCGAGCGAGAAGGCTTCGCCGACGCTCTCGGACGGGCGCTGGCGACGGCGCGGCGGGGGCCGGATTACAAGGACGCGCAGCGGCCCTGATCGATTTCGTCCCACTGGAGTTCCGCCCTGCCAGCTTTCGGGTGGAGGGCGGCTGCGGGCGCTCCTAGTGTCGCCGCATGATCGATGAGGCGAAGGTAACGGCGATGAACGCTCCCCTGCAAAAGCTCGCGGCGATGAAGCCGACCCGGTTCTCCGACGCGGTGCTGGCGCGCGCAGCCGACGCGATGCCGGCGGCGGCCGAGTTCGCCTCCGTCGCGCCGGGCTCCGACTACGACACGGTGCGCCGTGTGCTGGCCTACATCACCGAGAACTGGCGCGCCCAGCCGACGATCGAGACGATCGCGGGCGCCGCCGGTGCGACGCCGACCGACATCCACCACCTGTTCCGGCGCTGGTGCGGGCTGACGCCCAAGGCCTTTCTGCAGGCGATCACGCTCGACCATGCCAAGAATCTGCTCGGCGCCTCGGCCAGCGTGCTCGACACCGCGCTCGAGGTCGGGCTGTCGGGGCCGGGGCGGCTGCACGATCTCTTCGTCACCCATGAGGCGATGTCGCCGGGCGAGTGGAAGGCCGGCGGCGGCGGGCTGAACCTGTCCTATGGCTTCCATCCCTCCCCCTTCGGCGAGGCGCTGATCGTGACGACGCCGCGCGGCCTGGCCGGGCTGGGCTGGGTTTCCGACGGGCTCGACGGCGGCAAGGTCGTCGGCGGACGGGCGGAGGCGCTGGCGGACATGATGCGACGCTGGCCGCATGCGCATTATCACTTCGACCCGCAGGCGACGGCGCCCTATGCCGCGCGCATCTTCGATCCGAAGGCGTGGTCGGCGGAGACGCCGTTGCGCGTCGTGCTGATCGGGACGGATTTCGAGGTCCGGGTCTGGCAGACTCTGCTGAAGATTCCGGTCGGCCGCGCCACGACTTATGGCGATGTCGCCTGCCATATCGGCAAGCCGAGCGCCTCGCGCGCCGTCGGGATGGCGGTGGGCAAGAACCCGATCTCCTTCGTCGTGCCCTGCCATCGCGTCATCGGGAAATCCGGGGCCCTGACCGGCTATCACTGGGGGCTGACGCGCAAGCGCGCCATCCTCGGCTGGGAGGCCGGGCAAACGGCGGGCTGAGCAAGCCGGCTCAGTCCTTCAGATACAGGTCCCAGCAGGGCGACAAGGCGACCAGCCGGCGCCCGCGCAGCGCCTCGGCGAAATGAGCGCGGATGGCGTCGCGGGCTCCCGTCGCGGGACATTTCGGCGCCATGATCGCATCGGTGCGGGCGAGTTCGGCCAGCGTCTCCGGCGCCAGCGCCGGCGTGCTGCGGCCGGGGTCCATGCCGATCGGGACATGGCGCGGCGGCTCCCGGTCCAGCAGCCTGTTGAAGGGATCGACGAAGTCGAGCGTCAGGATGCCGTTGAGCCGGCGCCCATTGGCGGCCTCCCAGGCGCGCAGCGCGACGAGTCCCTGACGGACCTCGAGCAGCCAGGTCGCCTGGTAGTCGATCTCGGAATAGAGGATCGCCGAGGGGCCGAGCCCCCGGGCCGCGAGATCCCGGTAAGGCTCCGGATGTTTGGCATAGTGGTCGAGCATGATCGCCGCGCGCTGCGCGGTCTCGGGCTTGAGGCTGACGCGGCCGAGCGGGCCGAGCTCGGGCGCGTCGAGCGCGACATGGCCGGCCGCGCCGAGCATCGCCCGCGCGCTGCGCTCGACCACGATCACCGCGCTCGGCAGTGCGACGGCGAGCGCCAGCACCAGCGCGACCGGGCGCAGCCGGTCGGACCGGCTCCGCCAATCGAGGAGGATGAGCAGCAGGATCGGCCAGAGGCCGATATATTCGAGCGAGCCGGTGTTCTGCGTCTCGAAGAAGGTCAGTGCCAGGAAAGCGGCGGCGAGCCAGCCGAGATTTGAGGCGGCGAGCCGGCGCAGACCGTCGAGCGAGAGCGACAGGCCTTCCCGCCAGGCGGCCAGGGCCAGCGCGCCCATGAGCAGCAAGCAGGGGCCGACGACGTTGAACTTGACCGAGGCGACGGTGAGGAAGCGCGGCAGCAGCGCGCCGGTGTTGAGGGCAAGCAGAGCGAGGATGTCGGCGAGATAGGCGCGCACGATCCCGGTCGCGAGGTCGAGCAGGCCGAGCGCAACCAGAACGATCCCCGCCGCCAGCACGGCGTCGCGCAGACGCAGGCGGCCGGCCAGGATCGCATAGCCGACCAGCAGGGCGCCGGTGACGGCGCCGGTGATCTTTACCAGGAACAGCGTCAACATCAGGGCCGCGACGAGCCCTGTCGCGAGGCGCCCGCGCGGCACGAAGAGCAGCGTCGCGATCAGCGCGTAGAGCAGCAGCGCGACATGGCGGTTGTAGTGGCCGTAGCCGTCGAAGCCCGGCATCGGATAGAGGCCGTGGAGATTGATCGGCAGCGCGGCGAAGAGCAGCAGCGGCAGGATCAGCGCCAGAGCGAGCGAGCGCGAGCGGGCCGAGACCGACGCGGCCAGGATCCCGGCGAGAGGCAGCAGGACCGGCAGCAGAGCCCAGTTCACCAGCAGCATCGGCTGCGCCTGCGGGAACAGCCGATCCAGCAGCGCGGCGCCGTAATAGCCGAGCGGCCCGACGGGCGCGAAGAAGTCGAGGCTCGGCACCTGCCCCATGCGGATGCGCTGGACCGCATCGAGATAGACGGCCGTGTCCCAGGCGTTGGGGCCGAGCGGCAGGCGCAGCTTCAGGCCCATCGCAGCGACGGCGGCGAGCGCGAAGGCGGCGATCCACAGCCCGGGCGAACCGGCGAGACGCACCAGCCGATCGCCGAGGGTCGCCGTCGCCGATGGTGCCCCGAGATTTCCGATCGACATGCCGCCTCCGACTTCCGCAGCGGACAGCCTGCCGACAAAACCTTACCCGGAGACTGCCACGATCAGCGAAACAGCCTGCAATCGGCCCGTCGGTCGAGCGGAATCGCTCGAACTGGTTTCCCGTCTGGGTTAACCGCGGGCGATCTCGGCGAAGCGGGTAGGGAGCGCGAAGCCATGGCCGAGCGGATCGCCGGCCTCGATGGTGAAGCTGCCTTGCCCGGCGAAATGGCCGGTGCCGCCGACCGCGACCGTGACAGCCCCGTCCGCAAAACCGGCGACGGGACCGACCACGCTGCCGGTGAAGGTGCCGCCGGTGATGCTGCGGAAGCGGCGCGTCCGCCCTGTCTGGATCACTCCTTTGGCATGGTCCAGCGCCATGCGCGCCGTGACCCCCGAGCCGGTCGGGGAACGGTCGATCTGCGCTTCCGCGAAGATGCAGAGGTTGAAGCTCTCATCGTGCGCCTGAGCCTCGTCGGTGATGATCGTGCCGTAGAGGAAGCCGAGATCGGGCTCGCTCGGATGCGTGATCGGCAGGCTGGCGCGCAGATGGTCGGTCAGGGCCGCCGCAGCATCGGTCAGCGCCGTGACCGGCGTCTCGAAGAGATCGAGCCCGAAGCGCGACGCCGGCAGGATGCAGTAGAAGGCGCCGCCATAGGCGATGTCGGTGACGATGTCGCCATAGCCCGGCAGGGCGACGGCGAGGTCGCGCGCGAAGACGAAGGCCGGTACGCTCTCGAAGACGACGCTGTCCACCTTGCCGTCGCGCACCGTGCATTCGAGCCTGAGCAGACCGCAGGGCGCCTCGATCGCGAAGCGGGTGACCGGCTCCGCCGCCGGCACCAGCCCATGCTCGATCGCATAGCGGCCGAGCGCGATCGTCGCGTGGCCGCACATGGTCGAGTAGCCCTCGTTGTGGGTGAAGAGCACGCCGAAGGCGGCCTCCGGATGCGAGGACGCGACCGGAATCACGCCATACATGCCGGCATGGCCGCGCGGTTCCAGCATCATCGCCCGGCGCAGATGATCATGGTTCTCGCGCGCGTCGCGACGCTTCTCGAGGATCGTCGCCCCCTTCAGCACCGGATAGCCGCCGGTGACGATCCGGACCGGCTCGCCACAGGTGTGATAGTCGAGATAAGCGAGATGCATCGGCGGCTCCGGTCAGGTCGCGAGGCGGCGCGGCGGATCGCAGCCCGGGCGGGTGCAGCTGTCGGCGGCGACCGCACAGGCAAAGGCGAGCGCATCCCTCAGAACTTCTCTCGAGGCTTCGGAGAAGCCGCGGCCGAGCCGTCCACGAGCGGCCAGCACGGCCAGGACGCCACCGATGAAGGTGTCGCCCGCGCCGACCGTATCGGCCACGACCACGGATGGAACGGTGGCCACCAGCGGCTCGCCGGCGCCATAGCCGATCGCGCCCTCGCTCCCGCGGGTAACGAGCACGAGACGCGCGCCGAGATTCCGCCAGCGTTTCGCCACCGCCTCCGCCGGCTCGCCGGGATGGAGCCAGGCGATATCGTCCAGGCTCGCCTTGACGATATCGGCCTGGGCGATGCGCGCCTCGATCAGCGCACGCGCGCGGTCGCGCTCCGGCAGGACGGTCGCACGGATGTTGATGTCGTAGCTGATCGTGGCCCCCCCCGTGCGGGCACTCGCCGCCAGATCGCCCGTCGCGTCTCCGGAGGGGCCGATGGTCGCGCCGAAGGAGGCCGCATGCAGATGCACAAAGCCCGCCGGCATCGCGCGCGGGGTGCCCTCCGGCTCGTCATGGGCCGTGCGGTCGAGATGGAGCGCGAACTCCGGCACACCGTCCGGTCCCAGCGGGGAGACGATGGCGACGGCGGTCGGGCGCGCGCTGTCGCGGATCAGCGCCGTGTCGATTCCCTCCGCCGCCAGCGCGGCGCGAAAGCGCCGGCCGAGGGCGTCGGCCGAGAGCGCGGCGGCATAGGCGGGATGCGCCCCGAAGCGGGCCAGGGCCAGGGCGGCGTTGAAGCCGGAGCCGCCCAGCACCGCCTCATAGCGGCGCCCCTCGGCGTCGCGCGGGATGAAATCGCCGATCGCCTCGCCGACGACGAGGATGGCGCCTGGCCTCACAGCAGCCCGCGCTTGGCCAGGCTGCGCATCAGATGCGACGTGCCGAAGGTCCAGGGCTCGCAATGGTCGGTGCGCTTCATGCGGTTGACCAGCGCGCCGAGCTCGGGCGCCGCGATGGTGACCACGTCGCCGTATTTGTGGGTGAAGCCACCGCCGGGCGTGTCGCGATCCTTGATCGGCGCGAACATGGTGCCGAGATAGAGCGCCGCCCCGTCCGGATACTGGTGATGCGGGCCGATCATCTGGCTCGCGAGATCGGCGGGATCGCGGCTGATCTTCGCGATCGAGGAGGAGCCTTCCAGCACGAAGCCGTCCTCGCCCTCGACCTTGAGCGTCACGGTCGTGTTGCGGACATGGTCCAGGGTGAAGCCGGCATCGAAGAGGCGGATGAAGGGGCCGACCGCGGCGGCGGCATTGTTGTCCTTGGCCTTGCCGAGGAGCAGGGCCGAACGGCCCTCGACATCGCGCAGATTGACGTCGTTGCCGAGCGTGGCACCGACGATGCGGCCGTCGGAAGCGACGACGAGCACGATCTCGGGCTCGGGATTGTTCCAGGTCGAGGCGGGATGCAGACCGGCGTCGAAACCGGTGCCGACGGAGGACATCGGCGGCGCCTTGGTGAAGATCTCGGCATCGGGGCCGATGCCGACCTCGAGATACTGGCTCCAGGCCCCCTGTTTGATGAGGACATCCTTGAGATGCATCGCCTCGGGCGAGCCGGGCTTCAGCTTCGAGAGATCATCGCCGATCAGCCTGCCGATCTCCTCGCGGATGGTGGCGGCGGCGGCCGGGTTGCCGCGCGCCTTCTCCTCGATGACACGCTCCAGCATCGAGACGGCGAAGGTGACGCCGGCGGCCTTCACCACCTGCAGATCGAGCGGGGAGAGCAGCCAGGGGCGCGCGGCGTCGCGACCATCCGGCGGCGTGTTCGCCAGGATTTCGGCGAGCGGCGCGACGGTCTCGCCCGGCCCGGCCCGCAGCGCGGCAGCGGGATCGGCAGCCTCGCAGAGATCGCGGCTGGTCGGGAAGGTGCGGGTGACGTCGATCACGTTTCCGTCGCGCAGCGTGACCACCGCGGGCCCTCCGACATCCGGGCGCCAGATGCGCCCCAGTAAGGCCGCGGCCTGCGCGTCTGCGGGCAGGGTCCGTTCGGGCGTCAGCGTCAGGCGGGGCATGGGAGGCATCCGTGGAAGGCGGTGGGGTCCGGGAGAACAGCGTCTTCCGGTGGATTGTGCAAGACCCAGCTCCAGGCGCGGCGAAAGCGCTCGCGCTTGCATCCGTCATCATTTTGTCATTGAACCGTCGCCCGGCCTTCATGTTAGCTTGCGCACCAACAAGAACAGCCGCCTCGGCCCACCGAGGGCGGAAGGGAGAAAGAGATGACCGTGAAATCACGTATCCTGATGTCCGTCGCGGCCTTCGTCCTCGGCGGCGCCGCGCCTGCGCTGGCGCAGACCGAGATCCAGTGGTGGCATGCCATGACCGGCGCCAACAACGACGTGGTCGTGCGGCTGGCCGAGGAGTTCAACGCCTCGCAGAAGGACTTCAAGGTCGTTCCGACCTATAAGGGCTCCTATGCCGACACGCTGAACGCCGGCATTGCAGCCTTCCGCGCCGGCAATGCGCCGCACATCATGCAGGTCTTCGAGGTCGGCACCGCGACGATGATGTCGGCCAAGGGTGCCATCAAGCCGGTGCAGGACCTGATGAAGGACGCCGGCGAGACCTTCGACCCCAAGGCCTATCTGCCGGCGATCACCGGCTACTACTCGACCACGAAGGGCGAGATGCTGTCCTTCCCCTTCAACTCGTCCTCCACGGTGATGTGGTACAACAAGGACGCGTTCAAGAAGGCGGGGCTGAACGCCGATGCGGCGCCCAAGACCTGGCCGGAGGTGTTCGACGCGGCCAAGAAGCTCAAGGCGGCCGGCTACGACAAGTGCGGCTTCTCCAACGCCTGGGTGACCTGGGTGAATGTCGAGCAGCTCGGCGCCTGGCACAACGAGCCGGTCGGCACGAAGGCCAACGGCTTCGAAGGCTTCGACACCGAGTTCGTCTTCAACAAGGGCGTCTTCCTCAAGCACCTGACCAATCTGGTCGAGATGCAGAAGGACAAGACCTATGATTACTCGGGCCGCACCAACACGGGCGAAGGTCGCTTCACCTCGGGCGAGTGCCCGATCTTCCTGACCTCCTCCGCCTTCTTCGGCAACGTCCGCGCGAACGCCAAGTTCGAGTGGGGCAATGCGCCGATGCCGTATTACCCCGATGTCCAGGGTGCTCCGCAGAACTCGATCATCGGCGGCGCTTCGCTCTGGGTGATGGGTGGCAAGAAGGCCGACGAGTACAAGGGCGTCGCCAAGTTCTTCACCTTCCTGTCCGATGTCGACCGCCAGGTGAAGCTGCACACGGAATCCGGCTATCTGCCGATCACCAAGGCGGCCTATGAGAAGGTCAAGGCGTCCGGCTTCTACAAGGACAAGCCCTTCCTCGAGACGCCGCTGCTGCAGCTGACCAACAAGGAGCCGACGGCGAATTCCCGCGGGGTGCGCTTCGGCAGCCTCGTCCAGATCCGCGATATCTGGGCCGAGGAGTTCGAGGCCGCCCTGAACGGCCAGAAGACGCCGAAGGCAGCGCTCGACGCGGCCGTCGAGCGTGGCAACCAGACGCTGCGCCAGTTCGAGCGCACCGCCTCGCGCTGATCCTCATCCTCACGTGACACCGCCGCCCCGGCTGCCGGGGCGGCGGATTCTTTCGGACAGGCCATGCAGAAGAACGCCTATTTCAACGGGCTCACGGTGCCGGCCCTGCTGCTGTTGCCGCAGCTCGCCATCACTATCGTGTTCTTCTACTGGCCCGCCAGCCAGGCAATCTGGCAGAGCTTTCTGCTGGAGGATGCGTTCGGCGTCTCGACCGAGTTCGTCTGGCTCGAGAACTATCAGGCCCTGTTCCGCGATCCGGGCTATCTCAAGGCCTTCGTTAACACGGTGATCTTCTCGACGGCCGTGTGCTTCCTCTCGCTGTCGCTGGCGCTGCTCTTCGCGGTGATGGCGGACCGGGCGATCCGCGGCGCCGAGATCTTCAAGACCCTGCTGATCTGGCCCTACGCCGTCGCTCCCGCGATTGCCGGCGTGCTCTGGATCTTCATGTTCGACCCGTCGCTGGGCATGCTGGCGCGCGGCCTCCAGAGCCTCGGCATCGCCTGGAATCCGCGCCTGAACGGCAATGACGCGATGCTGCTCGTCATCCTCGCGGCGACCTGGAAGCAGATCAGCTACAATTTCCTGTTCTTCCTGGCGGGGCTGCAATCGATCCCCAAGAGCGTGATCGAGGCCGCCGTGATCGACGGTGCGCGGCCGATGCGGCGCTTCTGGACGATCGTCTTCCCGCTGCTCTCGCCGACGACCTTCTTCCTGCTCGTCGTCAACATCGTCTACGTCTTCTTCGACACCTTCGGCATCATCGACACGATGACGGCGGGCGGGCCTTCGGGCGCGACCGAGACGCTGGTCTACAAGGTCTATGCGGACGGCAAGGGCGGCTCCAATCTCGGCGGCTCGGCGGCGCAGTCGGTCGTGCTGCTGGTCATGGTCATCGCGATGACGGCGGTGCAGTTCAAGTTCATCGAGCGCAGGGTCAGCTACTGATGGTCGAGGACCGCCGCCTGGGCGACGCGATCGCCTATGTCATCCTGACGATCGGCGTGCTGATCGTCGCCTTCCCGGTCTGGCTGACCTTCGTCGCCTCGACCTGGGACAACGCCACCATCATCAACGGGCAATTGCCGCTCTGGCCAGGGCCGCATTTCCTCGAAAATTACGGCCAGATCCTCTTCGTCGGGACGGCGCGCACGACGCGCGAGCCGGTGGCGACGATGATGCTCAACTCCTTCATCATGGCCATGGCGATCGCGATCGGGAAGATCTTCATCTCCGTGCTCTCGGCCTATGCGATCGTCTATTACCGCTTCCCCTTCCGGATGGCGGCCTTCTGGATCATCTTCGTGACGCTGATGCTGCCCGTCGAGGTGCGCATCTTCCCGACCTTCAAGGTCGTCTCGGACCTGCGGATGCTCGACACCTATCAGGGCCTCGCGATCCCGCTGATCGCGTCTGCGACCGGCACGCTGCTGTTCCGCCAGTTCTTCATGACGATCCCCGACGAGCTGCTGGAAGCCTCGAAGATCGACGGTGCCGGACCGTTCAAGTTCTTCAAGGACACGGTCGTCCCGCTCTCGATCACCACCATCGCAGCGCTGTTCGTGATCCAGTTCATCTATGGCTGGAACCAGTATCTCTGGCCGCTTCTGATCACGACGAAGGACTCGATGCAGACCATCGTCATCGGCATCAAGAAGATGATCGTCACCTCCGACGCGCTCACCGAATGGCAGCTCGCCATGGCCACGGCCATGCTGGCGATGCTGCCGCCGGTGCTCGTCGTCGTCCTGATGCAGAGGCTCTTCGTGAAGGGCCTGGTCGAAACCGAGAAATAAGTCGCCGATGGCCCAGGTTACACTCACCAACGTCAAGAAGATCTACGCCGGCGGCGTCGAGGCGGTGAAGGGCGTGTCCTTCGACATTCCCGATGGCGGCTTCTGCGTGCTGGTCGGCCCCTCCGGCTGCGGCAAATCCACGCTTCTGCGCATGGTCGCCGGACTGGAGACGATCTCGGCGGGCGAGGTCTCGATCGGGGATCGCGTCGTCAACGAGATCGGACCGGCCGATCGCGACATCGCGATGGTGTTCCAGAACTACGCGCTCTACCCGCATATGAGCGTCTACGACAACATGGCCTATGGCCTGCGCAACCGCGGCACGCCCAAGGACGAGATCGACCGGCGGGTGAAGGAAGCGGCGCGCATCCTCGCCATCGAGGGGCTGCTGGAGCGCCGGCCGAAGCAGCTCTCGGGCGGCCAGCGCCAGCGCGTCGCGATGGGCCGTGCCATCGTGCGCAAGCCGCAGGTCTTCCTGTTCGACGAGCCGCTCTCCAACCTCGACGCCAAGCTGCGCGTGCAGATGCGCGTCGAGATCAAGAAGCTGCAGCGGGCGCTCGGCGTCACCTCGATCTACGTCACGCATGACCAGGTCGAGGCGATGACGCTGTCCGACAAGCTGGTCGTCATGAATGGCGGCCAGGTCGAGCAGATCGGCCTGCCGGCGGACGTCTACAAGAAGCCGGCGAGCAAGTTCGTCGCGACCTTCATCGGCTCGCCGCCGATGAACATCCTGCCTGGCACGATCGACGGCCCCGGCATCGTGGCGCTGGGCGATGCGATCCTGGAGGCACGCGACCTACGCCAGGATCTGCCGGCGCAGACGGCGGTCGAGGTAGGCTTAAGGCCCGAGGATGTCGAGATCGCCTCCGAGGGTGAAGCTGGATCGCTGCCCTTCGATGTCGAGTTCATCGAGGAGCTGGGCGCGACGCAGCTCTTCCACGGCCAGCTCGCCGGCCTGCCCTTCGTGATGCAGGCGGCGACCGACGCGGTCGCCGCTCAGGCCGGCCGCATCTGGATCACGGTCGATCCGGACCGGGTGCATGTCTTCGACAGCCAGACGGGCGTGCGGCTGGGGCGGGTTTAGCGAGGCGTCATTCTTGGGCGAAGCGAAGCGCAGACCCGAGAATCTCTTCCAAGAAAAGGCACTGGTTGACGAGATGCTCGGGTCAAGCCCGGGCATGACGCTTAGGGTCAGCCCTCAGGAAACCGGCGCGTATTTCACCGCGCAGCCATAGGCCTTGGTGCTCGCCTCCGAGACCGGCTTGCCGGCCTTGAGCTCGGCCACCGCCTGGCGAACATAGCTCTTGGCGCCCTGGAGGCTCGCCGCGCCGGCGGAGGGCTTGTCGTCGATCGCGCCCATATAGGCGAGCGTGCCCTTGGCATCGATGATGTACATATGCGGCGTCGTGGTCGCGCCATAGGCGCGGGCGACCTTGCTGTTGGGGTCGAGCAGCACGGCCGCCGGGGCGGCGTCGCGGCTCTTGGTCAGCTCGTTGGCCCTGGCGCCGTCGACATGGCCCTGCTCGCCGACCGGCGAGGAAATGACCGAGAGCCAGACGACGCCTTCCTTCGCCATGTCCTTCTGCAGCGTCTGCATCGTGGCGCTGTTGTAGTGCTTCCGGACATAGGGGCAGTCATGATTGGTCCATTCGAGGATCACCGTCTTGCCCGCGAATTCGGAAAGCTTGCGGGTCTGGCCATTGGAATCCACGGCCTCGAAGGCCGGGGCGGGTGCGCCGATCTTCGCGGCGGACTGGGCCAGAGCGGGCGCCGCCGCGAGAGCGAGGCCAGCGAAGGCGAGGCTGGCGAGAAAGGTCTGGCGGGTCAGTTGGGCTTTCACGTCTGTCTCCTGTCTGCGGTGGGGATGAGGCTCAGCGGGCGGCCGTCTCGACCGGCTTGCCGGCGGCGCGGCGGGCGGCAGTGACAACGGTATCGGGCGTCAGCAACTGGGGCAGGACCTCGGGCGCAGCGCCCTTGCGGCCGGGATAGAACAGATAGAGCGGCACGCCGGCCCGGCCCTGCTCGGCCAGGGCCATCGCGATCTGGCTGTTGCGGTTGGTCCAGTCGGCCTTGAGATAGGTGACCTTGAGTTCGGCGAAGGCGTCCTTCACCTCCTGCCGCGAGAGCGCGACGCGCTCATTGGCAAGGCAGGTGATGCACCAGGCCGCGGTGAAGTTGACGAAGACTGGCCGCCCTTCCGCCTGCAGCGCCGCGACGCGCTCGGGCGACCAGGCCTGGACATCGCCGGCCCGTGCCTGCGTCGCCTCCGGCACCGCGCTCTGGACCACGAACCAGCCGGCCCCGACGGCGACCAAAACGGCCGCCAGCGACGAGGCCAGCCGGCCGCGCCCGCTGCCGCGCGTGACGCCGACCAGCCAGACCACGAAGCCCGCCGCGAGCACGGCGACCAGCGCCGCCAGCACGCCGCCGGGCCCCGCCTGAACCGAGGCGACCCAGATCAGCCAGATCGCGGTCGCGAACATCGGGAAGGCGAAGGCCTGCTTCAGGATCAGCATCCAGCGGCCGGGTTTCGGCAGCAACCGCAGCAGGCCGGGCGCGAAGGAGAGTGCCACCACCGGGAGGGCAAAACCCAACGCCAGCGACAGGAAGACGGACAGGCCGAGCAGGGGCGGCTGAGTCACCGCATAGCCGATCGCCGCGCCCATGAAGGGTGCCGTGCAGGGCGTCGCGACGACCACCGCCAGAGCGCCGGTCATGAAGGCGCCGAGCCGCCCGCCCCGGCTGGCGAGGCCATGGCCGACGCCGGCCGCCGACGTCCCGACTTCGAAGGCGCCCAGCAGGTTGAGGCCGATCAGCGTCATCACCACAGCGAGCGCGATCACCAGCGGCGGCGACTGCAGCTGGAAGCCCCAGCCGACGCTGGTGCCGAGCGCACCGAGCGCGATCACCAGCGTCGCCAGCGCCATAAAGGTCACCAGCACGCCCGCGAGGAACAGCAGCCCCTGCTCGCGAACCTGCGCGCGGCTGGCCTGGGCGAGCTGGGCGAAGCCCAGGGCCTTGATGAAGAGCACGGGCAGCACGCAGGGCATCAGGTTGAGGATGAGCCCGCCGGCGAAGGCGAACAGCAGCGCCGCCCAGAGCGTGAGGTCGGCGCCCTCGGCCGGCAGCGGAATGGTGACCGCCACAGGTGCGGCTGCAGGCGCCGCCGCGGCGCCCATAAGGGCTCGATCGACATCTGCGACGATGCTCAGCGCCCGAGGAGCCCCGCCTTCGCGATAGGTCAGCACACCGGCGCTCTCGCCCTCCGCGATCTTGAAGGCGCTGGAACGGGCGAGGCGCACCGTGGTCGCCTCGCCCGCGCGGCGGATCTCCTGGGCAGCGGCGTGGTCGATCAGCGTGTCGGACAGCGGGAAGAACCGCATCTCCGTGGCCGCGGCCGGCAGGCCCGGCAGCGTCAGGACGAGGGCCTCGCCCTCGGCGGCGAGACGGCCTCGGAACGCCGCCGGTGCCGGAAGCTGCGCGCGCGTTGCCGCGATGCGGGACTCCGCCGCGGCGTCGACGACGGCCGCTGGCGCGACCGGCAGGTCGAGCGTCAGCGTGCCCTCTTCGGGAATGCAGATCTTCTCGCAGACGAGCCAGGTGGCCGCCGCCTGCAGTGTCAGGCGTTCACCGATCTTGGCATCGGCGGGGACGGCGATCTCCACCGGCAGCAGGACCGTGCCCTCGAAGCCGAAATTGACCAGCGGCTCGACCGGGATCGCCTTCGGGGCGGGCCACTGGATCTCGCCGGCGCTCGCGCCCTGCGACAATGCCCAGGTGATGCGGGTCGCCTCGCCGGAATCGCCGGGATTGGCCCAGTAGGTGTGCCAGCCGGGCGCGATCTTCTGGACGAGCGCGACGTGGAAGCGCTCCCCCGGCGCCACGGCATCGCGGCTGGAGAGGAGCGTCGCCGTCACGCGCGGGCTGGTGACGGCGGTCGACTCCGCGGCCTGCACCAGAGCGGGCGCGACCAGAGCGAGGGCGAGCGCCGCCTGGCGCCAAAGCCGTCGGGTGAGGGGGTAGGCCATGATCCGCGTCATTGTCCTCTCGACTGGGCGCGATCACTGACCGATTGCAGCCCGCAAGGCCAATGACAAGGCAGTGAGGGCCTCGTGCGGCGCTATTGCGGCGTCAGCGGCAACGGCCCCGACCCGCCCGCGGGCGGCGCCGGGCGCGGCCGGGCCGGGCGCGGCGCCGGCTTGGCGGGTTCGTTGGAAAGGCCGAGGCGGGCGCGGATCGAGGCCGCGCGGGCCTCCGTCAGGCGCGCGCCACAGAAGCCGTACTGACCCTCGCGCTGATAGGAGCGGCAGACCAGCTCGCGCTCGGCTGAGAAACCGGCCTGCTCGCGCGCGATCGCGCGCTGCTCGACCGCATCGGCACGGGCGGTCAGCACACGATAGCCCTCGCGCACCGCACGCTCGGCCGTGCCTCGGGCTGCCTCGATCTCCTTGGCGCGGGCAGCGAGCGTGCGCGCATCCGGCCCCCAGAGGCCGCGCGGATCGATGCGGCAGGCGGCGGCCTCGACGACGCATGGCTGGGTCGGCTCGACGACGAGGACAGCGCCGTCCAGCACGTCGAAGACGATCGGACAGACCGACGCCTCGAGCCGGTAGCGCGGCACGCCAGCGGGCCGGCCGAGGGCGGTCACCGGCACCGGGGTCTCGCCGAAGGACACCGCGCAGGGCTCGACCAGATTGCCGGACTGGAAGCCGTCCGCCGTCAGCTTGAGACCGTAGCCCGCGCCCGACTTCTCGAAGACCGCTTCACCCGCCCCGCCATTGTGGCGCAGCACGCGACCGAGGATGGCGTCTTCGCCAGCCACCTTGATCGGCGGCATGGAAGGCGGACGCGGCGCGGCCGGCGCGCTGGAGGGGGGCGCGGCCTGCTGCGTGCCGGGTGCATTGAAGGGCTGCGCTCCGGGCAGTTGCATCGGCTGCGCCAGAGCGGCCTGCATCGCGCCGGCAATGACCAGCGGGGCGAGGCAGAGGGCGGCATATGGCAGTCGGATCACGAAAAGCCCGCTGGATGAGGGATTCGACCCGTTTTGCATGAAATGCCACGCCGGCCGACGCAAGGGCACCGGCGCAACACTCGGCGGCAATGAACGCCGTCAACCCTGTCGCCGAAAAGGGCGGCGGGGGTGATTCTTAATCGGCTCGCCTGTCTTGCAAGGGCGGGAACCCCCTCCCTATATACGCCGCCAAGGGGCGGTTTCACGACCGTCTGACGTGGAATGCCGGTTCGTTCGCCGCAACAGGTGGGGGCGCACCGGTCCATGGGCCGGGAGGTGGCGATGTCCGTCGCAACCCGGCGATCTGCTCCGTTCAAAAGGGATCCCATCCATGGGTAAAGTCATCGGTATCGACCTCGGCACGACCAATTCCTGCGTCGCGGTCATGGAAGGCACGACGCCTAAGGTCATCGAGAATTCGGAAGGTGCCCGCACCACGCCGTCGATCGTCGCGATCACGGATGATGGCGAGCGTCTCGTCGGCCAGCCGGCCAAGCGCCAGGCCGTCACCAATCCGGAACGCACCTTCTTCGCCATCAAGCGTCTCATCGGGCGCACCTTCGACGACCCGATGACGCAGAAGGATCTGAAGCTGGTTCCCTACAAGATCAAGAAGGCCTCCTCGGGCGACGCTTGGGTCGAGGCCGACGGCAACGATTATTCGCCGTCCCAGATCTCGGCCTTCACGCTCACCAAGATGAAGGAGACGGCGGAAGCCTATCTCGGCTCGCCCGTCACCCAGGCCGTCATCACCGTTCCCGCCTATTTCAACGACGCCCAGCGCCAGGCGACGAAGGATGCCGGCCGCATCGCCGGCCTCGAGGTGCTGCGCATCATCAACGAGCCGACGGCGGCCGCGCTCGCCTATGGCCTCGACAAGAAGCAGGCCGGCACGATCGCGGTCTATGACCTCGGCGGCGGCACCTTCGACGTCTCGATCCTCGAGATCGGCGACGGCGTCTTCGAGGTGAAGTCGACCAATGGCGACACCTTCCTCGGCGGCGAGGACTTCGACATGCGCCTGGTCGAGTATCTGGCGGACGAGTTCAAGCGCGAGCAGGGCATCGACCTGAAGAAGGACAAACTCGCCCTGCAGCGCCTGAAGGAGGCCGCGGAGAAGGCCAAGATCGAGCTGTCGAGCGCGGCCCAGACCGAGATCAACCTGCCCTACATCACGGCGGATGCCTCGGGCCCGAAGCACCTCGCCATCAAGCTCTCGCGCGCCAAGTTCGAGAGCCTGGTCGACGATCTCGTCCAGCGCACGATCGAGCCCTGCAAGAAGGCGCTCAAGGATGCCGGCCTCTCGGCCGGGCAGATCGACGAGGTCGTCCTCGTCGGCGGCATGACCCGCATGCCGAAGGTCCAGGAGGTCGTGAAGCAGTTCTTCGGCAAGGAGCCGCACAAGGGCGTCAACCCCGACGAGGTCGTCGCCATCGGCGCCGCGATCCAGGCCGGCGTGCTGCAGGGCGACGTCAAGGACGTGCTGCTGCTCGACGTGACCCCGCTCTCGCTCGGCATCGAGACGCTGGGCGGCGTGTTCACGCGTCTCATTGACCGCAACACCACGATCCCGACCAAGAAGAGCCAGGTCTTCTCCACCGCCGAGGACAACCAGCAGGCGGTGACGATCCGGGTCTTCCAGGGCGAGCGCGAGATGGCGGCCGACAACAAGCTGCTCGGCCAGTTCGACCTGATGGGGATCCCGCCCTCCCCGCGCGGCATGCCGCAGATCGAGGTGACCTTCGACATCGACGCCAACGGCATCGTCTCGGTCACCGCGAAGGACAAGGCCACCAACAAGGAGCAGCAGATCCGGATCCAGGCGTCCGGTGGGCTCTCCGAGGCCGACATCCAGAAGATGGTCAAGGACGCCGAGGCCAACGCGACCGAGGACAAGAAGCGTCGCGAGCTGGTCGAGGCGAAGAACCAGGGCGAGAGCCTGGTGCATTCGACCGAGAAGTCGCTGAAGGAGTATGGCGAGAAGGTTTCCGCCGCCGACAAGACGGCGATCGAGACCGCGCTCGACGCGCTCAAGGCGGCGCTGGCCGAGGACAATGCCGAGACGATCACGGCCCGCACCACCGATCTGATGCAGGCCTCGATGAAGCTCGGCGAGGCGATGTATGCCGCCAGCCAGGCCGAAGGCGCAGGCGAGGGTGAGCCTGCGGCCGCCGACGCCAAGAAGGAGGACGACGTCATCGACGCCGACTTCAAGGACGTCAGCGACGACAAGGGTGACAAGAAGAAGAGCGCCTGAGCGTTCTTCCTTCTCGACGACGACGTCATGGCCGGGCTTGACCCGGCCATCGCGTTACGGGATGGCGTCGTGACGCAACATTCTCGTCCATGTCAGGAGCGCCGCCGGCCAGAAGCCAGCGGCGCCGTCTGCAGGGGCGAAGGGGCCGCTGTTTGATGTCCAAGCGCGACTACTATGAAATCCTCGGCGTCTCGAAGGCCGCCAGCGAGGCGGAGCTGAAGAGCGCCTTCCGCAAGCTGGCGATGCAGTGCCATCCCGACCGGCACCCCGGAGACGCGGCGGCCGAGGCCAAGTTCAAGGAGCTGAACGAGGCCTATCAGGTCCTGTCCGACAGCCAGAAGCGCGGTGCCTATGACCGCTACGGCCACCAGGCCTTCGAGCAGGGTGGCGGGGGCGGCGGCAACCCAGACTTTTCCGACTTCATGTCGGACATCTTCGATTCCTTCTTCGGCGATGCGCGACGCGGCGGGCCGCGCGGCGCCAATGGCCGCGAGCGCGGCGCGGATCTGCGCTACAACCTCGAGATCGGGCTGGAAGACGCCTTCGCCGGCAAGAACGCCTCGATCCGCGTTCCGACCTCGATCGCCTGCGAGGTCTGCTCGGGGACGGGCGCCAAGCCCGGCTCGAAGTCGCGGCAATGCCCGACCTGCGGCGGCCACGGCAAGGTACGCGCCAATCAGGGCTTCTTCTCGGTCGAGCGCACCTGCCCGACCTGCTCGGGGCGCGGCGAGATCATCGACGACCCCTGCAAGAACTGTCATGGCGCCGGCCGCGTCACGCGCGAGCGCACGCTGTCGGTCAACATCCCGGCGGGCGTCGAGGACGGCACGCGCATCCGCCTCGCCGGCGAGGGCGAGGCCGGCCTGCGCGGCGGACCGGCAGGCGACCTCTACATCTTCCTGTCGATCCAGCCGCACGCGATCTTCCAGCGCGACGGGGCGGATCTGTTCTGCCGCGTCCCGATCGGACTGGTGCAGGCGGCGCTCGGCGGCGAGATCGAGGTGCCGACGCTGACCGGCGAGCAGGCGCGGGTGAAGATCCCCGAAGGCACGCAGACCGGCAAGCAGTTCCGGCTCAAGGGCAAGGGCATGAGCGTGCTGCGCTCGCGCGAGGTCGGCGACCTCTACATCCAGGTCGTGGTCGAGACGCCGCAGAAGCTCACTGCCCGCCAGCGCGAACTGCTGCAGGAGTTCGAGCGCGAGAGTTCGGGCGCCACCCATCCCGAGGCCGCCGGCTTCTTCGGCCGGGTCAAGGACTTCCTCGGCGGCATCGGCGGGACCGCCTGAGACGCATAGCGGTCGGCAAAAACCGTCGGCTTCAACCCAAAGCAAAACGGGCCGCCTTTCGGCGGCCCGTTCTCGGTCAGGCTCTGATCGCGATCAGGCCTTGTCGACCACTTTCTTGACGGCGTCCTTGCCCTTGCCGAGCGCCTGCTGGGCCTCGCCCTTGCGCTCCTGAGCAAAGCCCTCGGCCTCCAGATCGGGCTTGTCCAGCGCCTTGCCGGCGGCCTGCTTGACGTTGCCGGCGGCTTCGTTGGCCATGCCCTTGATCTTGTCCATGGTGCTGCCCATCGTCTTGATCCTTCTGTTGAATTTCGTGCCGCCCCCGCGGCGTCGCTTCAACAACCGGCGACCCTGCGGAAGGTTCCGGAGGAAATTCGCAGGCTTTCAGGGTTCACTCGCACGTCGCGCCGCGGCCATCGCCCGCAAGGCTGCGGCCGTCTCTGCATCGGCCGGGAAGAAGGTTTCGAGCGCCAGTTCGGACAGGGTGATGTCGACCGGCGTGCCGAAGACGGTCGTGGTCGAGATGAAGGACAGGATTGTCTCGCCGACGCGCAGCCGCAGCGGTACCGCGATCGCCGCCTCATCCGCCGGCGGCCCATCGGACTGCGTGGCGGGCTGCGCGGGATAGCCGAGCAGTTCGGCCAGCAGATCCACGAGAACGGGATCGGCCGCGATCCGGACCTGCTGGCGGAGCCGCGCCACGAGATGGCCGCGCCATTCGGCCCCGTTGAGGACCACCGGAGCCAGTCCACCCGGATGCAGCGCGAGCCGCAGGACATTGACGGGCGGCCGCAGCAGATCGGCGTTCTGCACCAGCGCCAGCAGCGGGCCGACCGCCGCATTGGCGGAGAGCAGCGTCCAGTGCCGGTCCACAGCGAGCGCGGGACAGGGATCGTGTCCCGCCAGGATGAGATCGATGGCGGATTTCGCGGCCTGCAGCGCCGGATCCTCCAGCGCCCGCTCCAGATAGACCGGCGCGTAGCCCGCCGCGAGCAGCAGCGCGTTGCGCTCGCGCAGGGGCACGCCGAGATGCTCCGCCAGCAGCAGGACCATGTCGCGGCTTGGCTGGGAGCGGCCGCTCTCCACGAAGGAGAGGTGCTTCTGCGAGATCTCCGCCTCGAGGGCGAGGTCGAGCTGGCTGAGACGGCGCTGCTGACGCCAGTCACGGATCAGGGGGCCGATGGCTGCACTGCGGTGGCTGTTCATGGGGGCACGCTACCCAGCCTCCGGCGCGGTTCCAATTACCTCGCGCTTAATCGACCGTCTGCCTTGCGCCCGTCACCCTGTCTCCATCCAAGCCGAGGCGTCTCCAGGACGCCTCTCACCAGGGAGACCCCGATGACGATGATCCAATCCTCGCCGCTGCTGCGCGGCGCTCTCGCGCTCGATGCCGCCGCGTGCGCCGGCATGGGCGTGCTGCTGAGCTTCGCAGCCAAGGCGCTGTCCCAGTTGCTCGGCCTGCCGGAGCCGCTCCTGCGAGGCGTCGGCCTCCTGCTGCTGCCCTGCGCGGCGCTGCTGGGCTGGCTTTCGCGCCGCCGCGAGTTGCCCCGACTGGCGGTTCTCGCCGTGATCGGCCTCAATCTGATCTGGATCGCCGACAGCCTGCTGCTGCTGGCCGGGGGATGGTTCGCACCGACAGGGCTCGGCGTCGCCTTCGTGCTGGCCCAGGCCGCCGCCGTGCTCGCCGTGACCATCGCCGAGGCGGTCGGCCTCGGCCGGTCGGTCCCGCGAGGGAAGCCGGCCTGAGGGGGATTATCCTTCAACAAAAAGCCCCGGATGCGCGTCGCATCCGGGGCAGGCGCCTGGCGCAATGAGAGCCAGGTGGGAGGAACGGGTTTTACCAGCCGGCGAGCACGTTGCCCTTGAAGCGCTCTGCGACGAAAGCCTTGATCTCCGGCGACTGATAGGTCTCGACCAGCGTCTTGACCCAGGGCTTGTCCTTGTCGGCGGCGCGGACCGCGATCAGGTTGACATAGGGCCCCTTCGGATCCTCGCGCAGGATCGCCGAGGTCGGCTCGATCTTGGCGTCGACGGCGTAATTGGTGTTGATCGCAGCGGCCGCGACATCGGCCAGCGTGCGCGGGGTCTGCGCGGCCTCGACCTCGATGATCTTCAGCCTCTTCGGGTTGGCGACGATGTCGGCCGGGCTGGGCTTGAAGCCGACGCCATCCTTCAGCCTGATCACGCCCTTGTCCTGCAGCAGCAGCAACGAGCGGCCGCCATTGGTCGGATCGTTCTGGATGGCGATGGTGGCGCCGTCCGGCACCTCGGCCCAGCTCTTGTACTTCGACGAATAGATGCCGAGCGGGAAGTTCACGGTGAGGCCGACGCTGACGATCTTGAAGCCGCGGTCCTTCACCTGGTTGTCGAGATAGGGCTGATTCTGGAAGGAGTTCGCCTCCAGCTCGCCGGCGTCGAGCGCCTGGTTGGGCACGACATAGTCGGAGAACTCGACGATCTTGAGATCGATGCCCTTCTTGGCGAGCAGCGGCTTCACCTGTTCGAGGATTTCGGCGTGGGGGCCGGGCGAGACGCCGATGCGAACGATCTGCGGGGTCTGGGCGAGCGCGGGGACGGCGAGGGTAAGCGCGGCGAGTGCGGTTGCGGCCAGAGCGGTACGGCGGGTGAGGATGGTCATGCGGTCGGTTCCTTCAGTTGGGATGGGTATCGCTCAGCCCTCATCCTGAGGAGCCGCGGCACGCGGCGTCTCGAAGGATGCTCCAGCTTGCGCGGGAGCCTCCTGGAGAATCCTTCGAGACGCGCTGCTGCTGAGCGCTCCTCAGGATGAGGGCTGAAGGCGGGTTGAGTGGTGTGGTTCAGGCGTGGCGCAGGCGCTTGTTGAGCCGGCGGGCGAGATGGTCGCCGATCGTCTGGACGGTCTGGACGAGGACGATGAGGACGGCGACGACGGCGGCCATGACCTCGGGCATGAAGCGCTGGTAGCCGTAGCGAATGCCGAGATCGCCGAGCCCGCCGCCGCCGACCGCGCCGACCATGGCCGAGAAGCCGATCAGGCTGACGACGGCCAGCGTCAGGCCGAGCGCGATGGCCGGCAGCGCCTCGGGCACCAGCACCTTGCGGACGATCTGCAGCGGCGTCGCCCCCATGGCGCGGGCGGCCTCGACGAGGCCCTGATCGACCTCGCGGATCGCGCCCTCGATCAGGCGGGCGATGAAGGGCGTCGCGGCCACCGTCAGCGGCACGATCGCGGCCTGGGTGCCGATCGAGGTGCCGGCGATCAACCGCGTGAAGGGAATGATCGCCACCACGAGGATGATGAAGGGGGTCGAGCGGGTGGCGTTGACCAGCGTGCCGAGCACCGTGTTGAGGACCGGAGCCGCGAAGAGTTCGCCGCGCTTGCTGGTGGCGAGGAAGACGCCGAGCGGCAGGCCGAGCACCGTGCCGAGGCCGGCGGCGACCGCGACCATCTGCAGCGTGTCGAGCGTCGCCTGTAGGATCAGCGCGGCGATCTGGGGCGAGATGATCTCAGGAAACATGGCCGATGACCTCCGCCTTGAGTTCCAGGCCGTTGAGCGCGCCGAGCACGGCGGCGAGCTCGGGCTCGCGCGTCGGCACCGAGACGAGCAGGCTGCCGAAGGGCTTGCCGGCGATGGCGTCTATACGGCCGGCGAGGATGTTGACGTCGACGCCGATGGTTGAGCTGAGCCGGCTGATGACCGGTGCGGTGGCGTTCTCGCCGGTGAAGGTGATGCGCAGCACGGTCTGGTCGCCCGGCCGGGCTTCCTTGCGGATGCGCCCCTCGAGATAGGCGGGCAGTTCGACGCCGGTGACCGCCTCGACGAAGCGGGCCGTGGTCGGGTGCTGCGGACGCGTCAGCACGGTGAAGACGTCGCCCTCCTCGACGATGCGGCCGTCCTCGATCACCGCGACGCGGTCGCAGATCTCCTTGATCACCGGAATCTCATGGGTGATCAGGAGGATGGTGATGCCGAGATCGCGGTTGACCTGTCGCAGCAGCGCCAGGATCGACTTCGTCGTCTCGGGGTCGAGCGCCGACGTCGCCTCGTCGCAGAGCAGCACTTTCGGGTCGGTAGCCAGCGCGCGGGCGATGCCGACGCGCTGCTTCTGGCCGCCGGAGAGCTCGGCCGGATAGCGCCCGCGCTTGTCGGCGAGGCCGACGAGATCGAGCAGCCGGGCGACCTTGTCCTCGATCTCCGCCTTCGGCGTGCCGGCGATCTCGAGCGGCAGCGCGACATTGTCGAAGACCGTGCGCGAGGACAGCAGGTTGAAGTGCTGGAAGATCATGCCGGTCGCCCGCCGGCGGCTGCGCCAGCCGGCTTCGGTGAGGCCGGTGACGTCCTCACCCTCGATCAGGAGGCGGCCGGAGGTCGCGCGCTCCAGGCCGTTGACCAGGCGAATCAGGGTCGACTTGCCGGCGCCCGAGCGGCCGATCACGCCGACGATGGCGCCCTTGGGGACGTCGAGATCGATGCCGGACAGCGCAGCCACAGCGCCCTGCCCGTCCCGCGACGGGTAGGTCTTGCCGATCTGTGCGAAGCGGATGATCGGCGCGGCCGGGTCCGGTGCGGGAGAGGTGTCGACGCGAAACGCGTCGGGTTTGACGGGGGCGTTCATCATGACCTCGGCAGGAGCCCGACCAGAGCGGGCGCGTGTTCGTGCGGGTTCATCGGTAACGTCAGGACGCCATGGCCCAGCCACGGCCGCGGCGGCTGCCGGCGAGTTGCCGCGCCGCGCGCTCGGCGGCACCCGGCGTGGCGAAGCGATGACCCTCGAGTGCATCGAAGGCGGAGGCGGCGGAAATGAAGGTGAAGAAGCGCTCCTCGCCGCGCCGGCTGACGAGACCGGCCTGGGTCTCGCCGATCTCGATGACATAGGCCTGCTGGCTGCGCGGCGGCGGGCCCTGCTCGGGCCGGCCCACACCGGAAAGACTGGCATTCATGACGGAACTCCCGCCGCATCCGCGGCGCTGCTGGACATCGGGGACTTTCGGAAAGCTCGCCTGGCGAGCGTCTCGACGGTCAGAGTCGACAGCGGCCGGATTCGGCGCGGGAGCGGGCGGGACGCAGAGTCGCTTCGATCATGTTCGTCTCCTGTCGATGGAGCCCACGACCGCGTCGTGGCGCTTTAGCGTTTGGTGACGCGGCGCAAGCTGCTCGCTCAAATCCCCGCGGTCGCCGGACCAAGCCGACGACACGGTCAAGATGATGCGATGCGTCCTGTTTGTCAACTCGATCGTTCTTTTAAAGAAACATGCGAGCACGAGGCCCGGCTGTCCTGACCGCCCCGCCGTGGAGGAAATTCTTCTCTGCCGGTCGATTTCAGGCGGTCGCGCGAGGTGACGCCGCGGCATGACAGGCGCCCCCCTGCGGTGCTAGGAAGCAGCGTCCCGGGGTCCAGGAATGTCAGCCTTGTCCGCCTCCCGCTCCATCCTGCTGATCATCGGCGGCGGCATCGCCGCCTATAAATGCCTCGAGCTGATCCGGCGGCTCAAAGATCGCGGCATCGCCACGCGCTGCATCCTGACCAAGGCCGGGCAGGAGTTCGTGACGCCGCTTGCGGTGTCCTCGCTCGCCGGCGAGCGCTGCTTCACCGATCTGTTCTCGCTGACGGACGAGGCCGATATCGGCCATATCGCGCTGTCGCGCTCGACCGATCTGCTGGTGGTCGCGCCCGCGACCGCCGACCTGATCGCCAAGATGGCGAACGGACTCGCCAACGACCTCGCCTCGACGGCGTTGCTGGCGACCGACAAGCGCGTGCTGATCGCCCCCGCCATGAACCCGCGCATGTGGCAGCATCCGGCGACGCGCCGGAACATGGCGCAGCTCGAAAAGGACGGCGTGCTCGTCGTCGGCCCCAATTCCGGCGCCATGGCCGAGCGCGGCGAGAGCGGGCCGGGCCGCATGGCCGAGCCGCCCGAAATCATCGCCGCCATCGAACTCGCGCTGGCCGGCGAAGCCGCGAAGCCGCAGCGCGCCATCGGCTTTCTCGGCCGCCTGCCGGGCGCCGCCGACACGCCAGGGCCGCTGGCGGGGCAGCATGTGCTGGTGACGTCCGGCCCGACGCATGAGGCGATCGACCCGGTGCGCTACATCGCCAATCGCTCCTCGGGCAAGCAGGGCCACGCCATCGCCGCCGCTGCGGCCGCCGCAGGTGCGCGCGTCACGCTGGTTTCGGGGCCGGTCGCCCTGCCCGATCCGGAAGGCGTCGAGACGGTGCATGTCGAATCCGCCCGCGACATGCTCGCCGCCGTCGAGGCCGCGCTGCCGGCGCAGATCGCCATCTTCACCGCCGCCGTCGCCGACTGGCGGGTGGCGGAGGAGGCTTCGGAGAAGATGAAGAAGGACGGCGCCGCCCTGCCGCCACTCGCGCTGGTCGAGAATCCCGACATCCTGGCCACGATCGCGCGCCGGACGGACGGGCGGCCTGATCTCGTCATAGGCTTCGCCGCCGAGACGGAGAACGTCGTCGCCCATGCCCAGGCGAAGCTCGCCCGGAAGGGCTGCGACCTCATCGTCGCCAACGATGTCGGCGGTACGGGCGTCATGGGCGGCGATGCCAACACCGTGCATCTGGTGACGCCCGAGGGCGTCGAAAGCTGGCCGACCCTGGCGAAATCCGAGGTTGCCACGAGGCTTGTCGGCCACCTCGCGCGGCTCGCCCCGAAGCGGCCTGCGGCATGAGCGGGCCGGTCGAGGTCGCCTTCCAGCGGCTGGCGCATGCGACGGGACTGCCGCTGCCGGGCTATCAGAGCGCCGGTGCGGCGGGTATGGATCTGCCGGCGGCGCTGGCGGAGGGCGAAACCCTGGCGCTGGCGCCGGGTGCTCGCGCGCTGATCCCCACCGGGTTTTGCCTCCATCTTCCCGAGGGCTACGAGGCGCAGGTGCGGCCCCGCTCCGGGCTCGCCGCCCGGCATGGCGTCACGGTCCTGAACGCGCCCGGTACCGTCGACAGCGACTATCGCGGCGAGATCAAGGTGATCCTGATCAATCACGGGCAAGCGCCTTTCCCGATCCGGCGCGGCGACCGGATCGCGCAGCTCGTCGTCGCGCCGGTCTCCCAGGCCTTCGCGCGCGAGGTGACTGCGCTGCCCGCCAGCGAGCGTGGCACCCTTGGCTTCGGCTCGACGGGCGTCGCCGGCGCTATTTCTCCTCGCGTCCCCCCTCTCGCGGATCAAACGGCATGATGCTTCTCTCCCGGCGCAGCCAGCTCGCCATTGCTGCCGTCGTCGATATCGCCCTGCACGCCCGCCCCTCCCCGGTTGCGGCCAAACTGCTCGCCGCGCGCCATGATCTGCCGCCGCGGCATCTCGAAACGCTGCTGCAGGCGCTTGTGCGGGTCGGCATCCTGAAAGGTGTCCGCGGCCCGCGCGGCGGCTACGAACTGGCGCGCGAGCGGCGCCGGATCACCGCCGGCGACATTGCGCGCGCGGCGATGCAGGAGACCGGCGATGACGGGCTGGGGCCAGCGCCACGTTCGACCCTGGTCGAGGAGGTGATCGCACCGGAGGTCGCGCGAGCCTCGCGGGCCTTTCTGTCCGTTCTCGACGACGTCACGATTGAGGAGCTCTGTCATCGGGCCCAGGCTTCGGGGGGCGTTCCGGCCACAGAAGTGAGAGCCGATTTCACAATTTAATTCTGTTGTTTTTTGATTTTATCGACATGGGATGTGAAATCTGATAGGCCGGCTTCGACCTTGCGGGCCATGAGCCTGCGCAGCAGGAGCATCCGATGACCGACGCCGTGCGCATGACGGACTCCGCCCAGGGCAAGGCCCCCGGGCGCGGCCGTATCTACAACTCCATCACCGACACGATCGGCGATACGCCACTGGTCAAGCTGAACCGGTTGCCGGCCGAGCGTGGCGTCAAGGCGACGATCCTGGCCAAGCTGGAATTCTTCAACCCGATCTCGAGCGTCAAGGACCGCATCGGCGTCAACATGATCGACGCGCTGGAGGCGTCGGGGACGTTGAAGCCGGGGGGCACGCTGATCGAGCCGACCTCGGGCAACACCGGCATCGCGCTCGCCTTCGTCGCGGCGGCGCGCGGCTACCGTCTGATCCTGGTGATGCCCGAGACGATGTCGCTGGAGCGGCGTAAGATGCTGGCCCTGCTCGGCGCCGAGCTGGTGCTGACACCGGGCCCCGGCGGCATGCGCGGCGCGGTGGCGCGGGCGGAGGAACTCAAGGCGGAGATTCCCGGCGCGATCATCCCACAGCAGTTCGAGAACCCGCATAATCCGGAGATCCACCGCAAGACCACGGCCGAGGAGATCTGGAACGACACGCAGGGCAAGGTCGACATCTTCGTCTCCGGCGTCGGCACGGGTGGCACCATCACCGGCGTCGGCCAGGTGCTGAAGGCCAAGAATCCGGGTGTGAAGATCGTCGCCGTCGAGCCGGAGGATTCCCCGGTGCTGTCGGGCGGTGCGCCCGGCCCGCACAAGATCCAGGGCATCGGCGCCGGCTTTGTCCCCGGCATCCTCGACCGTTCGGTGATCGACGAGGTCGTGACCGTCGGCAACCAGACCTCCTTCGAGACCTCGCGGGCGCTGGCGAAGCATGAGGGCATCCCCGGCGGCATCTCCTCGGGCGCCGCGATCGCGGCTGCGCTCGAAGTCGGGGCGCGGCCGGAAAATGCCGGCAAGACGATCGTCGTGATCATCCCGTCCTTTGCCGAGCGCTACATCTCCAGCGCCCTGTTCGAAGGCCTCTGAGCGCGACGCACGTCTGAATGGATGCCAAAGGCCCGGCCTCTCGCCGGGCCTTTTTTTTCGCGCCCGGGCTCAGTCGCGCTCGGGAAAATGCAGAGTGATGCGGGTCCCTGGCCGCGGGCCGCCTTCCATCACCGTTGTTGCCGTCATCGTCGCCTGCATGCTGCGCAGCAGGCTGGCGAGGACGGTCTGTCCGAGTCCCTTGGCTTCGATCTCGGCGGGCATGCCGACGCCGTTATCCTCGACGGTCAGCGCCAGCCCCGGGATGCCGTCCACCGGCTGATGCGCGAAGCGGATGACGATCCGCCCCGGCAACCCATCCGTGAAGGCGTGCTTGATGGCGTTGGTGACGAGCTCGTTGACGATCACCACGAAGGAGACCGCATCGCGCCCGGGAAGGCGGATCTCGTCCATGGCGAGGGCGATCTCGATCGGCCGGCCTTCCGCCGCCTTGCCGATTTCGGCCAGCAGATCCTCCATATAGGGGCGGGCCTCGATTTCGTCGGTGTCGAGGTCCAGGCGCAGGCGGCGCTGGCCGGCAGCGATCGCCTGGATGCGGGACTGGGCCTGCTGGAGGGCGGCGCGGACCGCAGGCTCGCGGCTCTGGCGGCTCTGGACGCTGAGCAGCGCCGAGACCATGGCGAGGTTGTTGCCGACGCGATGGTTGACGTCACGCAGTAGCGCCTCGATGCGCAGCCGCTCGTTCTCCAGTTCGCGCGTGCGCTCCCCGATCAGGCGCTCGAGTTCGGCATTGCTCTCGGCGAGCGAGAGGCTGCGCCGCTGGCGAATGCGCAGCTGCTGCCAGGCGGCGAAGGCAAGGCCGGCCAGCGCGACGACGATGCCGACGCTGGCGAGGAGGCGCCGCCGCTCCTCGTTGCGGTTGAGCGAGACGAGGCGGACGTTCTCGGCGTGCTGCAGCTGCTGGACGAGGTCGCGCAGCGCGTCCATCGCGCCGATGCCCTTGCCCTGGCGGATAACGGCGAGCGCCTCCGGCTGCCGGCCGGCCCGCGTCAGCGCCACGGTCGAATCCAGTTCATCGAGCTTGCGTTGCAAATGTTCGCGCAAAGCGGCGACGCGCTTCTGCTGGTCCGGATCACCCTCGACGAGCCGATCGAGCGTCTCCAGCGCCGGCAGAACGGCACCGCGGCCCTCGGTGAAGGGCTGCAGGTAACTGGCGAGACCTGTCAGAAGATAGCCGCGCTGGCCCGTCTCGGCATCCCGAAGATGCCCGAGGAACCGCTCGGCATGCTCACGCAGGGCGATGGCCCGCGTCACCCGTTCCGCGGTGTGCTGGGCCTGGAGGTTGATCCAGGCCGCAAGCACGACTGCCAGCGCGACGACGCCGATGGCGACGACCGTCGTGGTTGCGGAACGCAGCCTCGCTTTGAGTGCCGGGATCGCGGGTATCGGAAAGCGTGTGCGGGGCCTCGCCTGAATCGCCATGCGCTCCGTTCTATCCGGCGCGGCCCCAAACCCCTACGTCAAATGACAGGCCCGCCTCAGGCATCGCCCTCATCGGCGTCGTCGCCGGTGAAGAACTGCCGACCGAGCAGTGCGCCAAGAACCACGACCCCGCCGACCGCTGCCAGGCGCCAGCCTTTCTTCGAGGACAGGCCGGAGCCGACGATCTTGGCTGCCAGCGGCGCAGCCACCAGAGCGGTGGCGGCGAGCGGCCGGCGCGGCCGCGGCCGGTTCTTGATGTAGAGCGCGACACCCATCGTCAGCAGGCCGAGGACGAACAAACCCGCAGCGACGATGAGGCTAGCCTCCGCCGAGCCATAACGCAGCGCCAGGACCGTGTGCAGCGCCGCGACCAGATAGCCGCCGGCGCAGAGCAGAAGAAGCAGCCCGAAGGCCAGCAGACCGTAGACGGTGGCGTTGCGGCGCACGGCACCGGACACTTCCGTCGCGACATAGGCGCCGATTCCCCCCAGCATGGGATCAGCGCGCCGAGAGGAAGCCGACGAACAGGCCGACGGCCGCCGCCAGACCGAGGGCGCGCAGCGGACGCTCGCGAATCTCGTCCTCGATAAGGCGCTGCAGCTCGCTGGCCTGCTCCTTCGCGACATCGGCCATGCGGTCGGTATCGACACCGACCGAGCGCAGCTTCTCGCCGACGGTCGCGACAAGGTCCTCGGCGCCACGGGTCAGACTCTCCTCGATCGCACCAGCCTCGCGCTTGACCTTCGCGGCTGTCTCCCGAGCCTCGCCGGCGATCTCCTCGGCGCCGGAGACGACCTCGTCCTTAACGCGCTTGGCGGCGGAGGCGGCCTGGCGCTTTGCGGAAGTGGTGGTGGTGGCCATGTCGCTCATCCTGTCATTGCCTCGTGAAGTGTTCGATCGCGAATGGGGGAGCGTCCGACCCAAGCCGGACCGCTCGATACCGACGCCAACGCGAAGGCTGCCCTGGTGTTCCCCGCCCGCCTCTCAGGTGGGAGCCGGCGCCTGCTCCTCGGCCTGGGCGGCGCGATAGCGGGCGAACTCCTCCTGCGCCACCATGGCGACGAGCAGGATCGGAGTCGAGAGGACCGCGCCGACCGGGCCCCAGAGCCAGAGCCAGAAGATGAAGCCGATAAAGACGAGGAAGGGCGACACCGTCAGGCGGTTGCCGACGAAGACCGGCGTCACCGCGTTGCCCTCGATCAGATGGATCACGAAATAGGCCGCCGCCGGCCAGATCGCGGCCAGCGCCGACGGCGCATCGATGAGCGCGCCGGCGAAGAGGGTCGCGGTCACGATGATCGGGCCGATGAAGGCGAGGTAGTTGAGGATGAAGGCCAGCGCCCCCCAGAAGACAGGATAGGGCAGGCCGGCGAGCCAGGCGATGCCCATGGTCAGCAGGCCCATGCCGAGATTGATCACGGTCACCAGCGTGAAATATCGCGCGACGCGGGACTCGATCTCCTGGAAGAAGGCACCGGCAGATTTGCGGGCACCGCGGCCGAGACAGAGGCGCAGCGCGCGGGCCTTGAGGTGGCGCCGCGTCGCCAGCCAGAAATAGACGGTGGCGACAAAGATCAGCATCCCTCCGGCGATGGCGGAAGAGGACATGGCGAGGTCGAGCAACGGATTGCCCTGCGAGATGCTGAGCTCGGTGCCGCTCTTGCCCATGAGGGAGCCGATCGCGGCCTTCGCGTCCTCCATCATGACGAAGATGCCGGCGAGCTTGCTCTTGAGCGCCGCGACCATCGCGGGCCCCTGATCGCTCCAGCCGGCCACCGGCACGGCCAGCACCATGATGGCCAAGACGATCACCGACAGAAAGGCGAGCACCACGATCGCTGCCGCCAGATGCTGCGGCACGCTGCGGCGCACAAGTGCGTCCACGGCCGGCCCGAGCACGAGCCCGAAGATGATGCCGGCCGTGATCGGAAGCGCGATGACGCGCGTCAGATAGAGCGCGGCCGTGGCCAGAATCACGAAGATGCCGATGATCGTATAGCGGACGATGAGATCATGCTCGGAGGGCGTGACGTCCTCGTGGAGATCGTCCGCGACGTCCTCGACCTCGGGCTCCGCCATATAGCGCGGGAACGGCCGCCAGGCTGATGTGTTGAGCATGATTCCGATTCCGACGCGCGGCTGCGCCCCCCGGCGCGTGCGGAATCAGAACGTCGCTTTGCCGGGGAAGGTTCCGCTAGTGCGCCTCGTCCCAGTTGCCGGCCGCACGGGCATCGACCTGCAGCGGAACCCGCAGCTGCACCGCCGGATGCGGCGCCTCGACCATGACCTTCGTGATCACCGGCAGCGCCGCCTCGACCTGCGCGTCCGGCACCTCGAAGACGAGTTCGTCATGCACCTGCAAGAGCATGCGGACATCGAGCCTCGCCGCCGCCAGCGCGTCCTCCATGCGGATCATGGCGCGGCGGATGATGTCGGCGGCCGAACCCTGGATCGGCGCGTTGATCGCCTGGCGCTCGACGAAGGCCCGCTCGGAGGGGTTCTTCGAGGCGACCGCCGGAAAATGGCAGATCCGACCGAAGATCGTCTCGACATGGCCGTTGGCCCGGACGAAGGTCTTGGTCTGCTCCATATAGTCCCGGATGCCGGGGAAGCGCTCGAAGTACTTGCGGATATAGGCGCTCGCCTCCTCGCGGCCAATGCCGAGCTGGTTGGCAAGGCCGAAGGCCGAAATGCCGTAGATGATGCCGAAATTGATCGCCTTGGCGCGGCGGCGGACCTCGCTCGGCATGCCCTGCACGGGCACGCCGAACATCTCGGAGGCCGTCATCGCGTGGATGTCGATGCCGTCGGCGAAGGCCTGTCGCAGCTGGGGGATCTCGGCGATGTGGGCGAGCAGGCGCAATTCGATCTGGCTGTAATCGGCCGAGACGAGCTTGTACCCCTTCTCCGCGACGAAGGCGGTGCGGATCTTGCGGCCGGCCTCGGTGCGGATCGGGATGTTCTGCAGGTTGGGCTCGGAGGAGGAGAGCCGGCCGGTCGTCGTCGCGGCCAGGGCGAAGGAGGTGTGCACGCGCTGGGTCTGCGGGTTCACATAGGCCGGCAGCGAGTCGGTGTAGGTCGATTTCAGCTTGGCGAGCTGGCGCCACTCGAGGATCTTGGCCGGCAGCGGGTGGCCCTGCTCGGCCAGTTCCTCGAGCACGCCGGCGCCGGTCGCCCATTGCCCCGTCGCTGTCTTCTTGGCGCCCGACAGGCCCATCTTGCCGAAGAGGATGTCGCCGAGCTGCTTGGGCGACCCGATGGTGAACTTCTCCCCGGCGATCTCGTAGATCTCGTCCTCCAGCCGCGCCAGCGACTGGGCGAAATCGCCCGAGAGCCGCGACAGGATCTGCCGGTCGATCGCAATGCCATGCGCCTCCATGCGGGCGAGCACGGCGATCAGCGGGCGCTCCAGCGTCTCGTAGACGGTGGTGCGGCCTTCGGCGGCGAGACGCGGCTTCAGGGTGCGCCAGAGCCTCAAGGTGACGTCGGCATCCTCGGCGGCATAGTCCGTCGCCTTGTCGAGCGCGACCTTGTCGAAGGTGACCTGCGCCTTCCCCGTCCCTGCCACCTGCGCGAAGGTGATGGTCTCATGGCCGAGATGCAGCTCGGAGAGCCGGTCCATGCCGTGGCTGTTGTTGCCGGCATCGAGCGCGTAGGAGATCAGCATCGTGTCGTCGATGGGGGCGACGTCGACGCCGTAGCGCTTCAGCAAAACGAGATCGTATTTCAGATTCTGGCCGATCTTGAGCACGCCGGGGTCGGCGAGCAGCGGCTTCAGCGCCGCCAGCGCCTGGTCGAGCGGGATCTGCCCCTCCAGCATGCCGCCGCCGAAGAGATCGCTGCCGCCGCGATGCTGCAGCGGGACGTAGCAGGCCCTGCCCGGCGCGACGGCGAGCGAGATGCCGACGAGATCGGCCTGCATCGGGTCGATGGCGCTCGTCTCGGTGTCGATCGCGACATGGCCGGCCTCATAGGCCGCGGCGATCCAGCGCTCCAGCACGGCCAGATCACGGACGCATTCATAGGCCGTCCGGTCGATCTTGGCCGCGAGCGCCTCGTTCTTGCGGGCGGCTGAGAGATCGGCCGGCTTCAGCCAGCCATCGCCTGCGGTCGCCGCGACCGGCTGGGTCACGGCGGCGCTCGCAGCTTCCGACAGGGTGGGCTGCGCGTCTCCCTCATCAGCGCCGACATGGAGCGCCTTGAGCTCGGCCGCGCGCGTGCCGCCGGGCGCGAGATCGGCATCGGCATCGATCGCCGCGACATCGGCCTCATAGGCCTCGGCCACGCGCTTGGTGATGGTGGTGAACTCCATCGCCTTGAGGAAGGCGATGAGCCGCGCCGGATCGGGCTGGCCGAGCGTCAGGTTCTCCAGCGGCGTCTCGACCGCGACGTCGTCGACCAGCGAGACCAGCTTGTGGGAGATGCGAATCTTCTCGACGATCTCCGGATTGGTCAGGGTCTCCCTGCGCTTGGGCTGCTTGATCTCGCCGGCCCGCGCCAGCAGCGTCTCGAGGTCGCCATACTCACCGATGAGCTGGGCCGCGGTCTTGATGCCGATGCCCGGTGCGCCCGGCACATTGTCGGTCGCGTCGCCGGCCAGCGCCTGGACGTCCGTGACCTTGTCGGGCGTGACGCCGAAATACTCGACGACCTCGGGCTCGCCGATTTTGCGCTCGGCGCGGAAGCCCGCGCCCTTCTTGGCGTCGCCGGAGGCGGGATCGTACATCGCCACGCCGGGCCGGACGAGCTGCATCAGATCCTTGTCGGCCGAGACGATCAGCACGTCGGCGCCGGCCTCGCGCGCCTGTTTCGCATAGGTCGCGATCAGGTCGTCGGCCTCGTAGACGTCCTGCTCGACCGGCAGCAGGCCGAAGGCGCGCACCGCCTCCCGCATCAGCGGAAACTGCGGGATGAGATCGGGCGGCGGGTCCGAGCGGTTGCCCTTGTAGGCGGGGTAGATCGCCTTGCGGAAGGAGTTCTCGGATTTGTCGAAGACGATGGCGAGATGCGTCGGGCGGACGCCGAGCACGCCCTCGCGCACGAACTGGAAGAGCTTGGTGGCGAAGAGCCGCACCGCGCCGGAGGGCAACCCGTCCGAGCGGACATTGTATTTCCGGTCCTGATTGATCGACTGGAAATAGGCCCGGAAGATGAAATTGGAGCCGTCGACCAGGAAGAGATGGTCGCCGGGCTTCAGGGCGGGCCCTGTGGTGGTCACGGCGGCGGTGCTGGCTGTCTCGCTCATGGCGCGGACCATAGTGGCCCGGCGCAGCCCGTGTCCATCGGCGCGGGCGGCCGATCCGCAAGATGCTGTCAGGAGCGGGGCCGCCCCGTGAGGCGGCCCCGGCTGCCGCGTCAGAGCGCGGCGCGCGGATCGGTCCTCGCGACGCGCGCCAGCAGATAGTCGACTTCGGTCTTCGGCTGGGCGCTGATCGCCGAGCCCGGCTTGCGCTGGGCATCGCTGGCGAGGATGCCGCGCTTCATCAGCGTGTATTTGCGAACCGCGAGGCCAGCACCGAGCTGCTGCTCGTAGCGCAGCAGCGGCAGATGCGCGTCGAAGATGTCATGCGCCTCGTCGCGCTTGCCGGCCTTCTGCAGCTTCACGACGTCGATCAGCAGCTCCGGGAAGGCGTAGCCGGTCATCGCGCCGTCGGCGCCGCGCTCCATCTCGAAATCGAGGAAGAGGCCGCCATTGCCGGTGAGGATCGAGATCGGGCGAAGCGAGCCCTCCTTCTGGAACTTGCGCAGCGTCGAGATCTTCTCCAGCCCCGGCCAGTCCTCGTGCTTGAGCATGACGCAGGAGGGATTGTCGGTGACGATCTTGCGGATCACGGCCGGCGTCATCACCACCGAGAGCGTCAACGGATAATCCTGGATGACGAAGGGAATGTCGGTGCCGATCGCCTCGACGGCCTGGGCGTAGTAGCCGGTGATCTGGTCGTCGGTGCGCAGGCTCGGCGGCGGCGCGATCATGACGCCGGCGGCGCCCAGCTCCATCGACTGGCGTGCCAGGGTGCGCATGGCGGCGAAGCCCGGCGCCGAGACGCCGACGATCACCGGCTTGCCCGGCATGCCGGCCACCGCCGTCTTGACGATGCGCAGGGATTCCTCCGGCTCCAGCTTGGGCGCCTCGCCCATGATGCCGAGCACCGTCGTGCCGTCCGAGCCGATCTCGTCATAGAAGGCGAAGAGCTTCTCGGTCGAAGCCCAGTCGACGGAGCCGTCGGGGTTGAACGGGGTCGGCGCGATCGGGAAGACGCCAGCGGCGTCGGCGGTCAGGGTCATGGACACGGCTTTCCTGCAAAAGGGGAACGGGTTGCGGCGCCTCAGGCGATCCGGGTGCGGACGGTGCCAACGCCGGCGATCTCACCTTCGAGCACATCGCCGCGAACGACCGCCGCGACGCCTTCGGGCGTGCCGGTGAAGATCAGGTCGCCCGGGGCGAGCTCGACCAGCCCGGAGAGATAGGCGATCGTCTCGGGCACGTTCCAGATCTGCTTGGCGAGGTCCGAGCTCTGGCGCGGCACGCCGTTGACGACGAGTTCGATCTTGCCGGCGGCGGGATGGCCGATCTGGCTGGCGGGGGCGATCTCGCCGATGGGGCCGGAGAGATCGAAGCCCTTGGCCATGTCCCAGGGACGGCCGGCCTTCTTGGCGGCGGCCTGGAGATCGCGGCGGGTCATGTCGAGGCCGGCGGCATAGCCGAAGACATGGGCGAGCGCGTCGGCCTCGGCGATGTCCTTCCCGCCGGTGCCGATGGCGACCACCAGCTCCATCTCGTGATGGAGATCGGCGGTCTTGGTCGGATAGGGCATGTCGGCGCCGTTGATGACCAGGGCGTCGGCGGGCTTGGTAAAGAAGAACGGCTCCTCGCGGTCGGGGTCGCCGCCCATCTCGCGGGTGTGTTCGGCGTAATTGCGGCCGACGCAGAAGACGCGGCGCACCGGGAACATCCCGCCGCCCGCCACCGGCACGGCCGTCACCGCCGGCGGATCGATCACGTAAGTCGTCATGGGGAGGCTCTCCTGCGCTCTTGTCGGCGTCGTTCATGCGTGAGCGCGGCGCGGCGGGCAAGGCCCCCGCCCGCGCCCGGCCTTGCTCCTGCGGCATGTCGCGCCGGCTCGACCAGCGCAGCTCAAGATGATTCAAATTCTCGTTGTGCGGCGCGTCATTGCAACCGGAGCGAATTGCCCCCTACAGTAGGTTCGGCTCGGCATGTGCCGGGCTGAACTGAGACCGAAGGAACATCACGTGGCCACAGGTACTGTGAAATGGTTCAACGAGACCAAGGGTTATGGCTTCATCACCCCTGATCAGGGCGGACAGGACGTGTTCGTGCATATCAGCGCGGTCGAGCGCTCCGGCATGCGCGGCCTGAACGAGGGCCAGAAGATCAGCTACGATCTCGAGGCGGACCGCAAGACCGGCAAGTCGTCGGCCGTCAACCTCAAGACGGCGTGAGTTGACTGCGAGACGGGAGGCCGATCGGCGGCGTCGCTTCCCGAGCCACTGCGAATCTCTCTCGATCTACCCGGACTGAAGACGATTCCCGGCATGCCCGTCGCCTCGATGGCGGCGGTGAGGTTTCCCGAAAGAAAGGCCAGGCCTCCGCGAGCGGAAGGCGGCCATCCCCTCCCCGATCCGTTCCATCCCATCCGGGCGTCTCACGCCGCGGCGGCGCGTGCGTGTCGTGGCAGCGGGCAGAACGAGCCGCAATCGGCCATGCCGGGCAGCAGATAGCGCAGGCAGCAGATCTTGCGCTGGCAGTTCTCCATCGGCGCGAGCGCGGAGGGCCGCAGGGCGCCGTCGAGCGGGTTTTTCCGGCCTGCCGGCGTGAGGGCCGCGGTCAGCAGCGCCTGGGCCTCGGCCAAACCCTGGCGATCGACGCGCGGATCGGCCGCGCATTGCTGGACGCTCCAGGCCAGGCTGACGGCGGCATTGTTCCAGAGCAGCTTCGCCGAGACCCCGAAATGGCCCGCGAGCAGCGCGATCAACGGGGAGAGATGCCCATCGGTCAGGGATTCGAGCCCCGCCTTCGCCTGGCGTGGCGGGAGCGGATGGTCGGGCGGGATCACGACGCCGGCCGTGCAGCCATTGTCATGCAGGGCGAAGCGCCCTCCTTCGAGGGCGACCGGCAGGCCGACCCCGCCCAGAAGCTGGACCACCGTGGCCGGGACAATCGTGTTGGAGAAGTGCCACTGGCTCCACATCGAAACGATGGCGCGCGGCTCGCCGCCGGCTTGGGTCGCGCCGAAGCGGTCGATCAGCTCGCGCAACGTGGCCAGTTCCAGCAGGCGGCGCCCGTCCAAATGCGCCGCGCCGTCATCGACGCGCAGGCTGCCGGCGAAACGGGCCAGATCCCCCGCGAAGAGGCCAGCCAGATCGAACGCCGCCGGAACCGGGACCGGGGCCATGGCCTCTCAGCCTGCCTGCGCGCGCGCGAAGCGCGGGATCAGCGTCGACACGCCGAGGGCGAGCACCGCGGCGGCGGCGAAGCAGGCGGCATAGCCCAGCCTGTCGCCCGCATATCCCGCGACGCGCCAGCCGACGAGGCTGACGATCGAATCCATGCTCTGGAACAGGGTGAAATCGACGCCGGCCTGGTCGAGCGAGGCGCGGCCCATCAGCTCCGAATAGAGCGCGACGAAGCCCAGTGCGAGCGTGCCGGCCGAGGCGAGATAGATCGCCATCAGCGCCACCGGCGCATCGAGCTTCAGATGGGCGACGACGGCGAAGGCGAGCATGACGAGCATCTGGATGCCGAGCGTCCAGCCCATCACGCGATAGGCGCCGATGCGACGCAGGATCCAGCCGCCGCCGAGCGCGCCCGCCAGCCCGAGCGCGGTGACGCCGAGCCCGTTCAGCGTGCCGATCGCGGTGAGGCTGAGGCCGGCATCGACCAGGAAGGGGCCGACCAGCAGCATCGACACCTTCTGGCCGAGCACATAGAGCGCGACCAAAGCGAGGCCGGAGCGGATCTCGGGACGCTTCAGGGCCTGCTTGAGCGACTGGGGCGGCTTGTCCTTGCGGGCGCCAACGGCGCCGTCCGGCGTCAGCAGGAAGGGGGCGGCGAGCGCGACCAGCGCGCAGGCCATGACCAGCGTCGCCGGCTGCCAGCCCCAATGGTCGATCAGGACGAGGAAGAGGCCGCCGCCGATCGCCGAGCCGAGATAGGCCCCGCCGACCTGGGCGGCATTGGCCCAGCCGCGGTCGCGCTCGGCGAAACTCTCGACCGCATGGCCATCGCAGGCGATGTCGATCGTGGCCGACGAGAAGGAGGCCACCATCATCGCGACCGTCAGCGAGCCGAGCGCGGTCGGGCCGATCAGCGCGCAGGCGATGACGGATCCGACCGCGAAGGCCCCGAAGAGCGCAATCGCGCTGCGCGAGCGCCGCACCCCGCCATGCGGCGAGCGGAAGCGCTCCACCGCCGGAGCCCACATGAACTTGAAGGACCAGGGCAGGACGGTGAGCAGGATGAAGGCGATGTCGTCGAGCGAGGCGCCGCTCTTGCGCATCACCGCCGGCAGGCCGGTGAAGATGACGCCGCCGATGACGCTCTGCGCCACATAGAGCCCGCCCAGCCCGACGACGAGCCGGGCAACCGGGCCCCGGTGCGCAGCGTCGCCGAGGGCCGCGCCCGCCGCCGCGCTCACCAGCGGTACCGCAGGCTGGCGAGGACCTTGCGGCCCTGGTTGAAGTAGCAGTAGCCAGCGGTGCAGACCTGATCGACCTTGTCGAGCAGATTCTGGGCGTTCACCTGCGCGCTGAAGCCCTTGAGCTTCGGATCGAGCTTCTCGAAATCATAGGTCAGGCGGGCATCGACATAGGCCGTCGCGCTGTTGCGGATGATCAGCCGGTTGTAGTCGTCGCCGAAATTGGCACCGGTGTAGCGCACGCCGGCACCGAGCCCGAGGCCGCGCAGCGGACCGGTGGCGATGTCGTAGCCCGCCCAGACCGAGAAGGCGTGCTTGGGCACGCTGTTGATCTGGTTGCCGACCGTGTCGGGCGAGAGTTTGGTGATCTCGGTGTCGGTATAGGCGTAGGAGGCCTGCAGGCTCACCCCGTTGCCGAGCGAGGTCGTCGCGTCGATCTCGAAGCCGCGGGACTCGAAATCGAGCTGGGTCTGGCGGTTCACCGCATCGACCACGGTGTAGACGATGCCGTCCTTCTGCTTCAGCCAGAAGACCGAGGCATTGATGAAGGCGTTGTAGCCCGGCACGGCATATTTCACGCCCGCCTCGGCCGTCTCTCCCTTGGTCGGCTTGGCGACGCCGCCATTCAGCACCGTGCCGGGATTGGGGTTGAAGGAGGTGCCGTAGCTGACATAGGGCGTCAGCCCGAAATCGGTGACGTAGCTCAGCCCGGCGCGGCCGGTGAAGGCGCCCTCGTCCTGCTTGGAGGGCGCGGTGCCGGGCACGGTGTAGGTGCTCGAGAGCCAATCGTGCCGGCCGCTCAGCAGCAGGCGCCAGGGGCCCATCTTCATCTCGTCCTGGACATAGGCGCCGATCAGCGTCTGGCGCTGCTTCGTCGGCTCGGGCAGAGCCGGATCGGAGATGCTGGCGAAGTTGTAGCCGATCCGCGAGCCGTAGCTCGCGCGGCCGATGTCGAGCCCGGTCAGGACCGTATGGCTGATCGGACCGGTGCGCAGGAGCATCTTGAGATAGGTGTCGGTCGAGATCGCATCGAGGTCTTCCTTGACGCGGCCGGCATAGGTGGTGGTGCCGAACTTCTCGTCTGTCGACAGCGTCGAGACGCGCAGGTTCTGGTGGACCGAGACTGTGTCCGAGAATTTGTGCTCGAACTCGTAGCCGATGCGGCCCTGCTTCTGGGTGAAGTCGTTATAGGCCGGGTTGAACAGGATCGTCCGCTTGGCCCCGACCGTGGGGAAGATCACCGTCCCGTCGCGCAGCCTGAAGCTGCCATAATTGTTGTCATAGGCGGTTGAGCCGCCGGTCTTCGAATCCATGTATTCGCCGAGGATGGTGAGCTTGGTATTATCGTTCGGCTTGAAAGTGATGGCTGGGGCGATGAAGAGGCGGTCGTCGGGGACGCCTGGCAGGCTGGTGTTCGACTCCCGCAGCAGGCCGGTGATCCGATAGAGGACCGTGCCGGCCTGATTGGCCGGGCCGCCGAGGTCGAAATTGATCTGTCGGCGGTTGAAGGACCCGCCCTGGATCTCGACCTCGCCGAATCTCGTCTCGGTCGGACGCTTCGAGATCGCGTCGATGATGCCGACGGAGGCGCTCGCGCCATAGAGCGAGGAGGCCGGGCCTTTGAGGATCGAAATCGACTCGAAGCCGTAAGGCTCCATGCGGAACAGGCCGCTCGGGCTGTTGAAGTTCCGCAGGCCGTCGCGGAAGACGCCGGTATAGGTGATGTCGACGCCGCGGATGGTGAAGCTGTCGAAGCGCGGGTCGAAGCCGTAGCCGCCGGTGCGGACGCCGGGCGTATAGCCCAGCGCCTCGGTCAGCGATTGCGGGCGGCGCTCCTCGAGCTGCTTCTGCGTGACCGTGTTGACGGTCTGGGGCGTCTCCGCGACGGGCGTCTCCGTCTTGGTGGCGGTCCGGCTGGTCTGGGGCACGAAACCGTCATTGGCGACGATGCCGGTGGCACCGCTACCGGGCCGACGCGCCGCTTCGCCCTGCACGACGATCTCGTCGAGCTGCTCGACGCGCGCCTGCTGGGCGCCGGCAGGCCAGGCTGGAACCAGGGCGGCAACAGCCGACAGCGCCATGATCGAGCGGTTCATTCCACGTCTCCGGAAGGTGATCTGCCCGGACCCGTAGCGCGATACACAATCTCGGATCAACTCTGATCCGACATTGTGCTGTCGATTATTGCCTCAATACTTGTTTAGACAAATTAAAAGGTAAGACAATGACGATGGGTTATCTTTCGCGCCATACCGTTTCCGGTCTTTCTCGAAACACCGACCGGTCTGCCGCGAAGCGCGCGCGTTCACCCCGTCACCCGTCAATGCCGCCCCGCCGATGGCCGAAACAGGCGCCCCTTTTCCGCCACCAGCACGATCCCGAGCGCCGCGACACCGCAGAGAGCCACGCTGAGTGTCAGCGGCAACACGGTGCCGTCGAAATGCTGGCCGATGTAGAAGCCCAGCAGCGCGCCGACGATCGTCGTGACGAAGCCCTGGACTGAGGAGGCCGTGCCGGCGACATGGCCGAGCGGATCCATCGCCATGGCGCCGAAATTGGGCGCGACGAGCCCGAAGCAGAACATCGTACCGCCCTGCAGGATTGCGAAGCTCCACAGCGCTTCGTACCCAGACCAGGCGAGGAGGGCATGCAGCCCGGTCAGGCCGATATAGGCGAGCAAGGCGCCATGCGAGACGCGGCGCATGCCGAGCCGGCCGACGATGCGCGAATTCAGCAGCGAGGCCGCGGCCATGAACATCGCGATCAGCGCGAAGATGGTGGTGAACCACTCCGGCGCGCGGAAAACATCGACAAAGACCTGCTGGGCCGAATTGATGAAGCCGAACAGTCCGCCGAGCACGAAGGCCATCGCCAGCATGTAGCCGACGGCGAGCCGCGTCGTCAGTGTGGTCCGGAACGCCGCGACCACTGTAGCGACCTCGATCGGCTTGCGATCCTCGGGCGCCTGCGTCTCGCGCAAGCGACGCATGGCCCAGAGCATGACCAGGGCCCCGAAGATCGTCAGCACGCCGAAGATCCAGCGCCAGGGCGCGACCCACAGGATCGCCTGGCCGATCGACGGCGCGAGGATCGGGACAGCGAGAAAGACGATCATGGCGAGCGACATGACCCGAGCCATGTCGCGGCCGGAATAGCAGTCGCGCACGATCGAGACGACGAGTACGCGCGTCGCCGCGGCGCCGATGCCCTGGGCGACGCGCGCGGCCATCATCGTCTCGAAGGAGCCGGCGAAGGCCGCCGCGATGCTGGCCGCGACATAGACGATCAGGCCGAAGAGCAGGATCGGACGGCGCCCGAAGCGGTCGGCGAGCGTGCCGTAGACGATCTGGGCTGAGCCGAAGCCGAGCAGATAGGCGGTGATGATCCATTGCCGCTCATTGGCGCCCGCGATTCCGAGCGCCTCCGCCATCTGAGGGAGCGCCGGCAGCATCGAGTCGATCGCCAGCGCATTGGCCGCCATCAGAGCGGCCATCAGGGCGACGAAGGAACGGAAGCTCATGCCGTGGCGGGGCCCGGCGGTCGTCGAAGCGTCGGTCATGGCAGCCTGTCTGGGCGCCTCACGCCTGACGGCGGGCGCAGATGATCGTAAGCCCCTGCCTGTGGCTCTAGGGCTTCGCGAAACGCGTGACAACCCGGTGATTTGGCCGCTTGTCATGCGCCAGATGCAGAAAATGGTGCCGCGGCAGCGCCGCCCGCGCGCCCGGCCGGGTCGCTGTTTCGCCGCTGAGGAGTGACCTGCTATCGTCGCGGCCAGTTGGGGGAGCCGTGATCCGATGGTCGATACAGGCGCGACGCGACGTGTCGCCGTGGCACAGGGCCTGATGACGGTCGAGGGGATGTCCGATCGCTATGTGCAAGGCCTCGGCCGACCGCTCCGGCTCGTGGCGACGGGGCTTCGACCGATCGGCGGCTTTATCCTCCGCGACGGGCAGATCGAGGATGCGATGCGGCTGGAGGGCCGCGCGGAGCCAGACGTCGATCGGCTGATGCGGGTCGGCCATCCCGGTGAAGCGACATCGCTCGGCCTGACCATCCGCCCGGTGGCCGCGCTGGGTGAGGCGCGCGCCCTGATCGTTCTCAGCTTCGACGACGGGGAGGACAGGCCGGAAGAGGGATTCCGGGCCGAAATCTTCACTCCGTTGGCGGTCTTCGATGCCCTCGCCAGTGCAGTTCGCGACGGAAGGGCGCAGCGACTGTCGATCGCGGCGATGACGAGCCTATGGGTGCGGGAGAGCGAGCGCGACGCCCCCGCCGGCTTGCCGGTGTCCTGGCATCTGGGGCTCGATGCCGAGGGACGGGCGAGCGAACCGGCGCGTGGCCTGGTCGAGAGCCTGGAGTGGCAGCCGACAGGCGTGAACCCCGTCACGGCCCCGGCCGCCATCGACCAGGAGCCCGAGGAGACGACGACGGATCTGCTCGCCCGCATCGACTGGAGCCTGAAGCAGATCGCGCTCGTCCTGCTGTTCCTGCTGATTGTGGTGGCGCTGAAGTGAGGGCCGGCCTCAGCGTTCGTGGCGGCGGATGCGCCTGATCATCTCGTTGAGGGCGAGCAGCACCAGAGCGAGGATGAAGGGCAGGATGTAATAGATGATGCGGAAGATCAGCAGCGCCCCGAGCACGGGCTCGAAGGGCAGGCGGCTGAGCGCCACCAGCATCGTCGCCTCGAAGACGCCGAGACCGCCCGGCGCATGGCTGGCGATGCCGACGAGGCAGGCGAAGACATAGACGGCCAGGAAGCTCGGATAGTCGATACCGTGCCCCCCCGGCAGCAGCACGAAGAGCACGGCCGCCGCCGCACAGACCTCTGCAGCGCCGAGGAACATCTGGCCCAGCGTGATGCCCAATCCCGGCAGAGGCAGGTTCCATCCGCGCACGCGGATGGTGCGCTCGCCGCTCGAGATCCAGACCAGATAGCCGAGGGTCCCGGCCGCGACGGCCGCCCCGACCGCCTGAACGACGAGCGGCGAGGTGCGCGCCAGAACCGCGACCGAGGGCGTGGCATAGAGCAGGCTGACGCAGAGGATGGCGCCGAGGCCGAGCCAGAAGGTCAGCCCCGCGATCACCGTGAGGCTTGCGACCTCGGACGCGCGCACGCCCTTCGGCGAATAGATCCAGTAGCGGACGGTGCCGCCGGTCACGATCGGAAAGCCGAGCGTGAAGGAAACCGAATAGCTGGTGAAGGAGGCGAGAGCGGTGGTGCGATACGGGATCGACAGGCCGAGCCGTTTCAGCGCGAGCGCGTCATAGCCCGTCAGCAGGAGATAACTCAGCGCCGTGAAGCCGCAAGCGAGACCCAGCTGGCGCAGGCTCGCATTGGCGAAGGCATTGGCCAGTTCGCCCGGTTGGATTTCGCGGACGATGTGCCAGAGCACCACCAGCGAGGCGCCGAAGATGATGACGCTGGCAAGCGGGCCGACCCACCACCAACGGCTGCGCCGGCGTGGCGGCATTCCAGGCTCGAGCGGGCCGAACGACATGCGCACTCATGACGGGTTCTGGCGCCGGCCGGAGAGCGGCGGCGCCGATTGCGGACACGAGGCGCCGAAGGGCCCCGGCCGCAGAGATAAAGCCTGTGCACCAATCCACAAGGCGGGACCGCCTGCCGAATGGGACCCATGAGCCCGGCGCGGGGGTGGCTCAGCCGGTCTTGCGGAACACCCGCAGCGTCTTGAACGAGGCAACCTCTTCGACAGCGGCGGTCTTAGCCCAGTCGGCGATGATGGGCTCCGCCGTCGCATAGGCGAAGGAGCCGGTGTAGAACAGCAGGTAGCCGCCGGCGTCGGTCTGGCCCGTGAACAGGTCGATCACCTCGCGGTCGGTCAGCGCTCCATAGGCATCGTTCGCTTCCGTCCTGAACTCGCAGGCATGGAAAAGGGTGACGATGTCGAAGCGCGGCAGCAGCTTCGCATTGCTGGTGTAGATGTCGCCGAAATAGGCGCTGTAGGTCTTGGTGATGGTCGGGTTGCCGGTCGCCAGTTTGACGAAGGCGTCGTATTCCTTGGGCGAGGCGGTGATGCCCAGCACCGTGCAGTCAAGCTCCGGCTCGGCACAGCGGATGCCGACATAGTGATGGCCGCCGGTCCCGAAGTGGTAGACGCGTTTGCCGGTGAGGCCGAGCTCCTCGAGCCATTCGACGAAATGCACGTCGCAGGGGCATTGCTCGACACGCAGGCCCCAGTAGACGTCCCAGATGTTCATCGCGGCAGCAGTCATCGTCTCAGGCTCCAGAGGGCGGTGAAGGGTCATTCGGCGGGTTCGGCATGGACCGGTGCCGCGCAAGGCGCGACGCTATCGGAGGCCGGCTGGCGCTGTGCCATCCGCACCACCCCGCCGGCGCGCTTGAGGAGCAGGCGGTGGGTCGCGACCTCGGCGAAGCCGGCGCCCTGCCCGAAGGCGATGATGATGGCGTCCGGCCGGGCGGCACGCAGCTGGCCGAGCAGCTCCAGCGCCGCGTCGGTGTCGAACGCGCTCGTGGCCTCGTCCAGCAGGATGATGTCGGGCTGCTCGAGTTCGGCCCGCGCCAGGGCCAGGCGCTGCCGGTCGCCGGTGGCGAGTTCCCGATCCCAGTCGCGAGTCTCGTCCAGCGAGGGAGCGAGCGTCGAGAGGCCGTAGCGCCGCAGCACCCCTTGGAGCTGCTCCTCCGGCAGGCTGTGGCCGGTTTCGAGCACGGCGCGCAGGCTGCCCTCCGAGAGGTGCAGCTTGTGCGGCACAGCGGTGACGAAGGCATTGGACGGCAGGCCTATCTCGCCACGCCCCCAGGGCCAGAGCCCGGCCACGGCCTGGATCAGCGCCGCCTTGCCGAGACCGAGTTCGCCCGAGACGTGCAAGGTGGCACCCGGCGGCAGCGCGCAGGTGATGTCGGCGACCAGGGTGCGTCCGTCGCGGTCGATCAGGGTGATGTCGTCGAGGCGGAAGGATCCGTCCGCGCTCGTGGAGACGGCCAGATGCTCACCGGGCGGCTCGCCGTCGATCCGCTCCAGCGCATCGGCGAGTTCGTTGACGCGCCGGGCCGCCGCCAGCCATTCGGCGATGCGCATGAAGTTGTCGAGCAGCCAGTTGAAGGCGTTCTGGACGGCGACGAACGCGGCCGCGACCTGAACGACCCCGCCGAGCGACATCTCGCCGGAGAGATATTTCGGCGCAGCCAGGAGCAATGGCACCACCGGCACGAGCGCGCCGCTGCCATTGGTGATCCAGGTCAGCCGGCCGCGCTGGCGGATCATGGCGAGCCAGCGGCCGACGAGCCCGTCATAGGTCCGCGCCACGGCGAGGCGCTCGCCCGTCTCGGTGCGCGAAAGCGCGATCGTCTCGCCATGGTCGCGGATCCGCATCAGCGAGAAGCGCAGCCGCGCCTCGGCCTCGTTGCGCGCCGCGATCAGGCCGGGCAGGCGCCGGCCGACGATGGTGACGAGCAGAGAGACCAGGACGGCATAGATGATCGCCGCCAGAACGAGATAGGCCGGAACGACAACGGTGGTGCCCCCGGTCTGGACCGTGAGCGCCCCGCCGATCTTCCAGAGGATTTCGATGAAGGTAATGATGGTGATGACCGCGGATAGCAGCCCGATGGCAAAATCGACCACCGGCTCCGTTGCCCAGCGGACATCGTCGGCAATGCGGTATTCGGGATTGGCCGGCTCGTAGCCGGACAGGCTCAGGCGGAAGAAGCGGCGCTGGCCGACCCAGCGGTCGGCGAGCTTGGCCGTGACCCAGTGCCGCCAATGCACCTGGAAGGTTTCGCGTGCGACCAGGATCACCACGCCGAGCCCGGCCACGATCAGCACCAGCACGGGGAAGACGGCGACCGCGATCAGGGCGCTCTCGCTGTCGCGCTTCTCCAGCGCGTCGAAGAACCAGCCGTTCCAGCGATTGACGGTCACATTGGCAAAGACGCCGAGGATGATCGCGCAGCCCAGCAGCAGCGACCAGAACCAGGCGCGCCCGGCCTGCGCGCCGCGCCAGAAGCCGCCGGTGAGCCGCGCGAAGCGCAACGCCACCTGCCGGTCCCCCGGCACAGCTACCCTACCCGGCGTCTCACCTGCCGCCCGCACGAACCCGACGATCCCCAACCGCCGGTTTTCCGGCTTTGGCGACAGGCTGGCCGCGGCCGAATGAACTCAGAATGAACGGGAACCGGAGTTGCAGCCCGGCGTTCCGCGACGATAGCAGGGAGATGGACCATGCCACGCGGTGACAAATCGGCCTACACCGACAAGCAGAAGCGCAAGGCGGAGCATATCGAGGAGAGCTACGAGGAGCGCGGCGTCGACAAGGAGGAGGCCGAGCGGCGCGCCTGGGCCACCGTCAACAAGGAGAGCGGCGGCGGCAACAAGAGCGGCTCGGGGCGCGGCAAGCCGGACAATCACAGCGCGGCGAAACGCGGTGGCGAGCGCGGCGGCAAGGCCTCCGCGTCACGCAGCGCCGCGGTGCGCTCGGCCTCGGCGAAGAAGGCCGCTGCAACGCGCAAGAGACGCGCAGCGGCCTCCTGATCCGACGTCTCAGCCGCCGATGTTGAAGGCGGCGAGCGCGGCCATGTTGACGATGTCGCTGTCCTTGGCGCCGAGCGGAACGATCTGGACCGGCTTGTCGAGGCCGACGATCAGCGGGCCGATCACCGTCGAGCCGCCGAGCTCCTGCAGCATCTTTGTCGAGATCGAGGCCGAGTGGAACGCCGGCATGATCAGCACGTTCGCCGGCCCGCTCAGGCGGCAGAACGGGTACTGCGCCATCAGATCGCGGTTGAGCGCGACATCGGCGGCCATTTCGCCATCATATTCGAAATCGACGCGCTGGGCGTCGAGCAGCTTGACCGCCTCGCGCACCTTCTCCGAGCGCTCGCCGGCCGGGTGGCCGAAGGTCGAGAAGGCGAGCATCGCGACCTTGGGCTCATAGCCGAGGCGCCGCGCCACGCCCGCGGCCTCGATCGCGATCTCGGAGAGTTCCTTCGCCGTCGGCATCTCGGTGATGGCGGTATCGGCGACCAGCACCGTGCGCTCGCGCGACAGCACGATCGAGACGCCGATCACGCGGTGCCCCGGCTTCTCGTCGATGACGCGGCGGACCTCCTCCAGCGCGATCGAGTAGTTGCGGGTGACGCCCGTGACCATCGCATCGGCATCGCCGAGCGCGACCATAGCGGCTGCGAAATGGTTGCGGTCCTGGTTGATCAGGCGCTGGCAGTCGCGGAAGAGATAGCCCTGCCGCTGCAGGCGCTCGTAGAGATACTGCGCATAGGCGGTGTTGCGCTTGGACAGCCGCGCGTTCTGGACCGAGATGCCCTTGGTCTCGAGATCGATGCCGAGGAAGGTCGCGGTCTCGAAGACGCGCTCCTCACGGCCGACCAGGATGGCGTGGCCGAGCCCCTGATTGACGAAGGAGACCGCGGCGCGGATGACCTGCTCCTCCTCGCCCTCGGCGAAGACGACGCGCTTGGGATAGCGCCGGACGCGCTCGAAGATGCGGTTCAGCGTCCCGGCGACAGGGTCGCGCCGGGCCGAGAGCTGCGCCTTGTAGGCGTTCATGTCGACGATCGGCTTGCCGGCGACGCCGGTCTCCATCGCCGCCTTGGCCACTGCCATCGGCACGACCTGGATCAGCCGCGGATCGAAGGGCACCGGAATGATGTAGTCCTTGCCGTAGCGCGGCCGCGACCCCTGATAGGCGGCGGCGACCTCGTCGGGCACGTCCTCGCGGGCGAGCGAAGCCAGCGCCTCGGCGGCGGCGATCTTCATCTCCATGTTGATGGTCTTGGCCCGCACATCGAGCGCGCCGCGGAAGATGAAGGGGAAGCCGAGGACGTTGTTGACCTGGTTGGGATAGTCGGAGCGGCCGGTGGCCATGATGGCGTCGTCGCGCACGGCATGGACCTGCTCCGGCGTGATCTCCGGATCGGGATTGGCCATGGCGAAGATGATCGGGTTCTTCGCCATCGAGGCGACCATCTCGGGCGTCACGGCGCCCTTCTGCGATAGGCCGAAGAAGGCGTCAGCCCCGTCCAGGGCCTGCGCGAGGGTGCGCCGGTCGGTCACGGCCGCATGGGCCGATTTCCACTGGTTCATGCCCTCGGTGCGACCCTGATAGATCACGCCCTTGGTGTCGCAGAGAATGACGTTGTCGGGCTTGAAGCCCATCGCCTTGAGGAGCTCGGTGCAGGCGATCGAGGCGGCGCCGGCGCCGTTGATGACGAGACGGGTGGTCTTGACGTCGCGGCCCGTCAGATCGAGCGCGTTGATGAGACCGGCGGCAGCGATGATCGCGGTGCCGTGCTGGTCGTCATGGAAGACCGGAATGTCCATGAGCTCGCGCAGGCGCTGCTCGATCATGAAGCATTCGGGGGCCTTGATGTCCTCGAGATTGATGCCGCCGAAGGAGGGGCCGAGATAGCGCACCGCCTCGATGAACTTGTCGGCATCCTCGGTATCGACCTCGAGATCGATCGAGTCGACATCGGCAAAGCGCTTGAACAGGACGGCCTTGCCTTCCATCACCGGCTTCGAGGCGAGCGCGCCGAGATTGCCGAGGCCGAGGATGGCGGTGCCGTTGGAGATGACGGCGACGAGGTTGCCGCGCGCCGTGTAATCATAGGAGCGCGTATGGTCTTCGGCGATGGCCAGAACCGGCACCGCGACTCCGGGCGAATAGGCCAGCGAGAGGTCGCGCTGCGTCGCCATCGGCACCGTGGCCACGATCTCGAGCTTGCCGGGCCGGCCCTCCGAATGGAACAGCAGGGCTTCCTGATCGGTGAAGGTCGGGCGGGTGCGTTTGATCGGCGGCTGGTTGGACATCGAATGTTCTTTTTGTGAGCGTTTCCCAGGGGAGGCGGACCATAGGCAAGCGGCCGGCCCGCCACAAGCCGCACGCGGCGCGCCTCATCCATTCCGGGCCGTCCGGGATGGCACGGGCTCGGCCGCAAAGGCGGATGGTCAGAGCCGGCGGCGGACGCTGGCGACGAAATCGCCAACATAGTGGTCGAGCGCGCCCGTCTGCTCCTCGACGGTCCGGGCCGCCTCGAGGACCAGCCTGGCGGCCTCGCCGGTCACGCGCGCCTCGTCGCCGACCGAGCCGACATTGGAGGTCACCGCGACGGCGCTGTGGGCCACGGCCTGAGCGTCCCCGGCGATGGTGGTGACAATGTCGGCCTGGCGGCTGACGACCCGCGCCAGCACGCCCGAGCTCTGCTGCATCTCGCTCATGGTCCGGTCCATGAAGGCGACCGCCCCGGCAGCGGTCGCGGCGGCAGAGCGCACCTCCTGCAGCGTGGCGGCAATGTCGCGCGTCGCCTGCCGGGTCTGTTCGGCGAGGTTCTTGACCTCCCCGGCGACGACGGCGAAGCCGCGGCCGGCGGCCCCGGCGCGGGCGGCCTCGATGGTGGCGTTGAGAGCGAGAAGATTGGTCCGCGCGGCGATGTCCTCGATGAAATCGAGAACCGCGCTGGCCTTGTCGGCAGCGGCATTCAGACCGGCCACATCAGCCTGTGTCTCGCGCACATAGCTCGCGGCCTCATGGGCAGCCTGGTCGGCCTGGTCCGTCTGGCGTGTCAGCTCCCGGATCGAGGCGTCGATCTCCTCGGCCGCCGCTGCGACACTGCCGATGCGGGCGGAAGCGGAATCGGCCTCGCGGGTTACGGCTTCCGCACGCTTCGTCGTGGCATCGGCGCTCAGCGCCATCGCCCCCGCGGCCTCGTGCATGCGGCGGGCGGATTGCGAGACTTCGCTCAGCGCCTTGCCGACGGTGACCTCCAGCTGACCCGCGAGTTCGTCGAGCTGCCGCCGGCGGGCGGCCTCAATCTCGGCTCGGCTTGCCTCGAGGCTGCATTCGTCGGTGGCGTCGAACAGGATGCCGTCCCAGATGCGGGTGCCGTCGGGCAGGCTGCGCATCGTGGCCTCGCTGCGCAGGGCGACGATGCGCCCATCCTTCCCGTGGTAGCGCAGATGCAGGCGCCAGTTGTCGCTCGGATCGAAGCCGTTGCGGCAGGCCTCCTCGAAGCGCGCGCGGTCTTCCGGGATCATCCGGTCGATCCAGACGCGCGCGTCGCGCTCGACCTCCTCCTGCTTCAGCCCCAGCAATTCGCCGAGCTGGAAGGAGGCGAAGCGGTAACTGACCCGCCCCTCGGGCGAGAGGATGCGCTGGTAGAGCGTGCCGGGGACCCTCTCCGCGAGATTGCGGAAGCGATAGGCCATTTCGCGGCGCTCGGCGTCGATGAGGATGATGAGCGCGCCGAGCGTCGCGCCAGCCACATTGACCACCATGGTCGGCGGCATGGCCTGCGTCATGACGCGCCAGACCATGTCGGCATCGGGCAGCAGAAGTGGCGTCGGGATCAGGACGGCCGCCGAAGCAAGCGCGATCAGAGGGATGTCGCCTTTGACGACGAGACGCTCGATGCGCGGCCTGCGCCAATAAACGGCCAGGCCGGCAGCGGCAGCGAGCAGCAGGCCGACGAGCCCCATCGTCATGCCGGCTCCGCCCTGAAAGTAGCGGAAAGCCGAGAGCGGCCCGAGTGTCAGAACTGCTCCGACTGGTCCGCCCACTGCGCCGGCAAGAAGGGCCGCGATGTTGCGGGAGCTGACCGCCACGCCAGGCAGGATCATGAAGGGGTGCATCATGCTGGCGAGGCCGGCCACCGCGAAGAGCAGGCCGATCAACACCGGGCGCAGCCGCGGATAGCGCTCCACCCGCGCCATCACGACCGTGACGGCGAGCGCCGCCAGGAGAATGAAGGACAGGCTTTCGACGAGGGCGATGATCAGAGCCATCGCGTCGCTTTCCGCGGGGCCGCTTCCTGAGCGGCTGAAGCGCGAGGGCTCGATCCTGACATCGGCCGCAATCCGCTAGAGGCGGCGGCGCAGGCTGCCGACGAACTCGCCGACATAGCGGTCGAGCGAGGCCGTCTGGTCGTCCACCCGACGCGCGACGTCGAGCACGCGCTCGGCCGCATCCCCGGTGACGGAGACCTCCGCAGCGACGGATCCGACGCTTGAGGTGACCGCGCTGGTGCTGCCGGCCACGGCCTGTGCATCGATGGTGATCGAGGTCGCGATGTCGGCCTGGCGGCTGACAACCCCCGCGATGGCGCCCGAAGTCTGTTCGATCGCCGTCATCGTGCCTTCGATTTGAGCGACGGCGTCGGAGGCCGTGGCGGCGGCCCCACGGATGTCCTGCAGCGTCGCGGCGATGTCGCGCGTCGCCTTCTGGGTCTGCTCGGCGAGGTTCTTGACCTCGCCCGCGACGACGGCGAAGCCGCGCCCGGCCGCTCCGGCACGGGCCGCCTCGATGGTGGCGTTGAGGGCGAGAAGATTGGTGCGGGCCGCGATGTCCTCGATGAAGTCGAGGACGGAGCTGACCTTGTCGGCCGCCGCGCCCAGGCCGGCCACGTCCTGCCGGGTGGTGCGGACATAGCTGGCGGCGCCGCGCACCATCTCGTCGGCGTGGGCGGTCTGCCGGGTCAGCTCGCGGATCGAGGCCTCGATCTCTTCGGCCGCCACGGCGACGCTGCCGACGCGGCGCGAGGCGAGTTCGGCCTCGCGGGTCACTTCGCCCGCGCGCAGGGCGGTGTTATGGGCGCTGCCGGCCATGGCATTGGCCGCATCGTGCATGCCTCGGACCGAAGAGGCGACCTCCTGGAGGGCTTTTCCGACCTTCGCCTCGAGCTGGGCGGCGAGTTCCTCGACGGCGGCCTTGCGGTCCTCGTCCATCTCGTGGCGCTGCTGCGCCAGGGTGCGCTCGGCGGTGACGTCGGTCATGATCCCGTCCCAGCAGATCGAGCCGTCCGGCAGGCGGCGCGGCGCGGCATCCGTGCGCAGCCAGATCAGCGAGCCGTCATCCCGGATATGGCGTGCCTCGAAACGCCAGGGCTTGAGCGTGCGGTCGGCAGCGGCGGCGGCGTTGGCCTTGGCCAGGAACTCGCGATCCTCCGGCACCATCCAGCGCAGCCAGCTTTCCGGATCGCGCTCGACCTCCTCGCGCGTGACGTCGAGAAACTGCTCGATCTTGGAATTGGCGAGCTTGTGCTGGATCGTGCCGTCCGGCCGCAGGATCTTCTGGTAGAGGACGCCGGGCATGTTGGCGGTGCAGGCCTCCAGCCGCAGCATCGCCTCGATGCGCTGATGGTCGCTCTTGATGATGAAGCCAATCAGCAGCCCGCCCGCGACATTCACCGCCGTCGCCGCCGGACCGGAAATCGCCCTCATGAGGTCCCAGGCGCGCGGGAATTCGGCGAAGACCAGGATCATCGCGATCGGCATCCATGCCGCGACGAGGCTCAGCGCGACGAAGCCCGCCATCGTGAAGCTTCGGCCCGAACGCCTGAGCCAGAGCGAAACACCCAGACCGATCGTCGCGCACAGGACGAGGCCGACGACACCCGCCGCCGTGCCCGCCCCGCCGATATAGACACGGACCGCCGCCAGCACGGCCGCCGTCACGACCGCGCCGATCGGCCCGCCGAGCGGGCCCGCCAGCACCGCGGCGATGTTGCGGAAATCCAGCAGGATGCCGGGCTCGACCACGATGGGATCGAACATGCTGGCACTGCCGCCGGCGGCGATGATCAAGCCGATGATGGCCTGTCTGAGCCGGTGATGGCTGCCGAGCCGCTGCGTCGCAAGCGGCACCAGCACAGCCGCCACGATGAGGTAACCCAGACCCCTGGTCAGTTCCAGTAGCATATCGCCTTGCCTGCTGCGGCTGAGATCGGCACGGCTTCTTCTACTGTGTTTGCTGCTAACGAATCCTGAACCTTGTTGCGGCGCGGTCGCGGAAGCGCCGCATCCACATCAAAAACCGGGCCGCGTCCCTTGCCCGGCCGCGGATGGGTTGCAAGTCGGGGCCGAAACGCTAGCGTTTCGCGCGATGCTCCCATCCAGCGCTTCCCTCGCCGACGAGGCCAAAAGGCCTTCGGCCGCCATGACGCCCGCCGCCGGCGGCCGGGACGAGAGCGCACGCGTCACGCCGATGATGGCGCAGTACATCGAGATCAAGGCCGCCAATCCGGACTGCCTGCTGTTCTACCGGATGGGCGATTTCTACGAGCTGTTCTTTACGGATGCCGAGATCGCGTCGCGGACGCTCGGCATCGTGCTGACCAAGCGCGGCAAGCATCAGGGCGACGACATCCCGATGTGCGGCGTGCCCGTCGAGCGCGCCGACGACTATCTGCAGCGGCTGATCGCGGCCGGGCACCGCGTCGCCGTCTGCGAGCAGATCGAGGATCCGGCGGAAGCCAAGAAGCGCGGGCCGAAATCCGTGGTGCGGCGCGACGTGGTGCGCCTCGTCACGCCCGGCACCATCACCGAGGAACGCCTGCTCGAGCCCGGTCGGGCCAGCCTGCTGGTCGCCGTCGCCCGGCGGAAGCTCGGCGATGCCAGCGCGCTCTACGGAATCGCCGCGATCGACATCTCGACCGGGCGCTTCAGCGTGATGGAGGCGCCGCAGGAACGCCTCGCGATCGAATTCGCGCGGCTCGAGCCGCGCGAGATCGTCTGTCCCGATGCGATCCATGACGATCCCGCCCTGCAGGGCTTCTGGCGCGAACTGGGGCTGCCGGTGACGCCGCTGGCCCGCGAGGGGCTCGACGCCGCCTCGGCGGAGCGGCGGCTCAGGGAGTTCTTCGGGGTCGCGACGCTCGACGCCTTCGGCGCCTTCAGCCGGGCCGAGATCGCGGCGGCCGGCGCGGCGCTGGCCTATGTCGAGCGGACGCAGTTCGGCGCCCGCCCGCCGCTTTCGCCGCCGGTGCGCGATACCGGCTCGGACACGATGCTGATCGATGCGGCGACGCGGGCCAATCTCGAACTGACGCGCACGCTCGCGGGCGAGCGCGGCGGCAGCCTGCTTGCCGCGATCGACCGCACGGTCACGCCCGGCGGGGCACGGCTCCTGGCCGAGCGCCTGGCCGGGCCGCTGACCGACCCGCAGGCGATCGCGGCGCGCCATGATGCGGTGGCGGCGCTCGTGGCCGACGGCGCGCTGCGCGAGGACCTCCAGGCCGCGCTCGCCCGCGTGCCCGACATCGCCCGGGCGCTGGCACGGCTCGCGCTCGACCGCGGCGGCCCGCGCGACCTCGCCGCGCTTGGCGCGGGGCTGACTGCGGCACGGGCGATCGTCGCCATGCTGCTCGACCGGGCGGCCCTGCCGGCCGAATTGTCGAAGGCCTCGCGCGCCCTGTCCGAGATCGACCCCGACCTGCCGGCGCGGCTGGACGCGACGCTGGCCGAGGAACTGCCGCTCAACCGGCGCGACGGGCGCTTCGTCCGGGAGGGCCATGACCCGGCGCTGGACGAGCTGCGCCTCCTGCAGGTCGATTCGCGCAAGGTGATCGCGCAGCTGCAGGCGCGCTATGCGGCCGAGACCGGGTGCCGGACGCTGCGCATCAAGCACAACGCCATGCTCGGCTATTTCGTCGAGGTGCCGCAGGCCGTCGGCGAGGATTTCCTGAAGGAGCCGTGGCGGGCGATCTTCGTGCACCGCCAGACCATGTCGGACGCGATGCGCTTCTCCTCCGTCGAGCTCGGCGGACTGGAGGCCAAGATCGCCTCGGCGGCCGACCGCGCGCTGAAGCTCGAACTCGGCATCTTCGCCGCGCTCAGCGAGGCGGTGCTGGCCCAGGTGGAGCCGATCAAGCGCGCGGCGGCGGCGCTCGCGGAAATCGACGTCGCCGCGGGGCTCGCCGAACTGGCGGCGCGGGAGGGCTGGGTCCGGCCCCTGGTCGATGCCAGCGAGGCCTTCACCATCGCAGGCGGCCGGCATCCGGTGGTCGAGGCGGCGCTGAAGCGCGACGGCAAGCCCTTCGTCGCCAACGAGACGGACCTCTCCCCGCCGGGCGACGGTGCGAAGGGCGGCCGCATCTGCCTGATCACCGGCCCGAACATGGCGGGTAAATCGACCTTCCTGCGGCAGAATGCGCTGATCGCGGTGCTGGCGCAGATGGGAGCATTCGTTCCGGCGACGAGCGCGCGGATCGGCATCGTCGACCGGCTGTTCTCGCGCGTCGGCGCCGCCGACGACCTCGCCCGCGGGCGCTCGACCTTCATGGTCGAGATGGTCGAGACCGCCGCGATCCTCAACCAGGCGGGGCCGCGCGCCCTGGTCATTCTCGACGAGATCGGGCGCGGCACAGCGACCTTTGACGGGCTCTCGATCGCCTGGGCCGCGATCGAGCATCTGCACGAGGTCAATCGCTGCCGGGGCCTGTTCGCGACGCATTACCATGAGCTGACGGCCCTGGCCGACCGGCTGGAGCGGGTCAGCAACGCGACCGTCCGCGTCACCGAGTGGAAGGGCGAGGTCGTCTTCCTGCACGAGGTCGTGCCGGGTGCGGCCGACCGCTCCTACGGCATCCAGGTCGCCAAGCTCGCCGGGCTGCCCCCCGCCGTGGTCGAGCGCGCCCGGACCATCCTCGGCGAACTGGAGAAGAGCGAGCGGGAGAAGCCGGTCGCCTCGCTGGTCGACGATTTGCCGCTCTTCGCGGCGCCCCAGCGCCGCGCGGCCGCGCCGCCCGTCCTGCCGGCGGAGGACCCGCTACGGCTGGCCCTCGACGGACTCGACCTCGACGAGATGACGCCACGCGAGGCGCTGGAGGCGCTGTATCGTCTGAAGGGGCTGGGCTAGCCGATCCGCCGGATGCTCGTGATCGCGCCGAAGCTCTTGGCCTGGATCCGATCGCGGGCCGCGCGCAGCGGCTCGCTCATCACCGTCATCGAATAGGCGGTCGCGTGCAGCAATGTGTCGGGGTCGGTCAGGATGCCGACATGGCCCTTCCAGAAGACGAGGTCGCCGCGCCGCAGGCCCTGCAGGCCCTCGTCAAAGGGCACGGGCTCGCCGATCTCGCGCTCCAGCATGTCCGAATCGCGGGGCGAGGCGATGCCGGCGGCGGCGAGGGCGAGCTGCGTCAGCCCGGAGCAGTCGAGGCCGAGGCTGGTCTTGCCACCCCAGAGATAGGGCGCGTTCAGGCAAAGCTCGGCCACGGAGACGAAGTCGGGCTCCGGCGTCTCCAGCGCCGCCAGATGCGGCGCGAAGACGAAGCCGGTGGCGTAGCGCCCGAATTCCGACAGCGTCAGGAACTCGCCGCTCTCGCCGGACACGGCGACACCGGCGCCCAGCGAAAGCGCCGCCAGCGGCGGCAGCTTCATCGACGGGCCGGGATAGACGAAGGTCCGCAGCGCCCGGACGCGGTGGGTGGGCGCGAGCGCATCCGGCCGCAGCGCATCGTCCGGCAGGTAGCCGACATAGCCGTCCGTACGGAGCTGAACCCAGGCCCAGCCCTCGAAGCGCTCGTAGACGTCGACCGCCTCGCCACAGAGCGCTTCGGTGTCGAGCGGCGCATCCGGCCGCGGCTCGCGCCGCAGCGGCGCCGACGGCGCGACCACGCGCATCGGCTCGGGATCGACGAAGACGCGGGCCTCGACCTGCCCGATCAGGTGGCGGGCGGCGAGATCGGGACGGGCGGGGGTCAGGCGGCGGTCGAGAATCGCGGTCATCGCGACACTCTATCGCCGCAGTGCGGCGCCGGAAACGCTCAGGCCGCGCCGATCTCGCGCGTGCGCTCGACGATGCGGTCGGCGAGGCGCTCGACGGCCAGCGCGCCGGCGACGGTGCGCTGGATCACAACGTTGCGGCGGTCGGCCTCGTCGCGCCGGCGCGTCACCAGCCCGAGCTTTCCCATCGTGTCCAGGGCTCTGGTGATGACCGGCTTGGTCACGCCGAGCTGGGCAGCGAGCCCGCGCACGGTATGCGGCGGCAGTTCCAGATAGATCGTCAGCAGGATCGCCGTCTGGCGCGCCGAGAGATCGGATTCGCCGTCGCGCACCAGGTCGAGATGGACCTGGCGCCACAATCTGAGGGCCTGGGACGGCCTGATCTCCAGCGGCATGTCTCGGAACCGTCGCGATCGTTACGGAGCCGGATCATTACCTCGCCTTCGCTGCGGTGCAACGGGGTTCTGCCGACAGGCTTAACCGGGCGGGTGCAGCTGCTTGACCAGCGCATAGACCAGACGCGCGGCCTGGCACTCCCCGCCCTCCGGCCGGCCGGGCTTCGCGGATGGATTCCAGGCGTAAATGTCGAAATGCGCGTAGGATGGGCATTTCTCCACGAAACGGTTGAGGAAGAGCGCCGCCGTGACCGAACCGGCGAAACTGCCGCCGGAGACGTTGTTGAGATCGGCCACGCGCGAGTCGAGCATGCGCTCATAGGGCGGCCAGAGCGGCATCCGCCAGACGGGGTCGTTCACCGCCTGCCCCAGCCGGGCGATCTCGGAAGCGAGCCCATCGTCATGGGTGTAGAAGGGCGGCAATTCGGGGCCGAGCGCGGTGCGGGCCGCGCCGGTCAGCGTGGCGAAGTCGATCAGGAGTTCGGGAGCCTCCTCATCGGCCAGGGCAAGGGCATCGGCCAGGATCAGGCGGCCTTCGGCGTCGGTGTTGCCGATCTCGACGCTGAGCCCCTTGCGGCTCGTCAGCACATCACCCGGACGGAAGGACGCGCCGGCCACGGCGTTCTCGACCGCGGGGACCAGCAGGCGCAGCCGCACCGGCAGCTTCGCCAGCATGATCATGCGCGCGGCGGCAATGGCCGCGGCGGCGCCGCCCATGTCCTTCTTCATCAGCAACATGCCAGCGGAGGGCTTGAGATCGAGCCCGCCCGTATCGAAGGCGACGCCCTTGCCGACCAGCGTGACAAGGGGGTGGCCGGGATCGCCCCAGACCAGGTCGATCAGACGCGGCAGCCGCGGGGACGCGCGGCCGACGGCGTGGATCATCGGGAAATTGCGGGCGAGAAGATCATCCCCCACGATCGCGGTGACCACCGCGCCGGTTTCCTCCGCCAGGGCGCGGATCGCGGCCTCGATCTCGGCCGGTCCCATGTCGTTGGCCGGGGTGTTGACGAGATCGCGCGCCAGAGCGACCGCTTCGGCGGTACGAACGAGCTCTGCGCCATCAACCCCCTCGGGCAGGACGAGCCGGGCGGCAGGCGGTGGGGACTTGCGGTAGCGATCAAAGCGATAGCCCTGCAGCAGCCAGCCTAGCGCCGCCAGTTCCGGGTCCCCGGTCTCACCCGACAGGACGTAGTCGCCCGCCGGCAGCAGCGCGGCGAGTCGGCCGGGTGCGAAAGGATCACGGCGGCGCGCCTCGGGGCCCTCCACCCCGAGCAGCACGGCCGCAACAGCCCCCGTCGCATCCGGCAGCAGGACATGCTGACCCGGCTGGGCCGCGAAGCCCTGGGTTTCGGCGAAACGGCGGGCCTCCGGGGCGAGATCGGCGAGCAGGGTCCGCAGCCCAGCCTTCGTGACGCAATGCAGGGGAATGGCGCCGGAGGACGCCGTGGAAACGAGGCTGTTCACGCGCAAGATACCTGAGAGAGCGGAAAGGGGCCGGTTAAGGATGCGTTAGGGTTAACGTTTTATCACCGGATCGACCACATCGGCCATGGTGGCGAGCGGTGAGACCCATGTTGTCCAGTCATCTGTCAGCTTATGTCCCCAAGGTCGCGGCGCCGCATCCCGCTCGCGCGCGCACACTCTCTCGCCCCGTTCTGGGCCTCGCCCTGTGCCTCGCCGGGCTGGCTCTGGCCGGCTGCCAGAGCAAGGGCGGCCTCGGCGACATCACGGGTTCGATCGGCAGCAGCCAGACGCAGCCCCGTACCCCCTCGGATTGGCATGCCGAAAGCGAGCGCTGGGGCAAGCGCTACGAAGCCAATCGCAAGGATCGAGACGCCGCCTTCTACTATGCCCGTGCCCTGCGCGCGCTCGACCAAAACGCCCAGGCATTGGCCGTGCTCCAGAGTGCGGTGCTGACCCATACCAATGATCGCGAGCTGCTCGGCGCCTATGGCCGTTCGCTGGCGGATAACGGCCGGCTGAAGGAGGCCGACGAGGTGCTGTCGCGCGCCCATTCGCCGGAGCGGCCGGACTGGCGCATCCTCTCCGCCCAGGGCACCGTCGCCGATCAGCTCGGCGACCACCAGCGCGCGCAGCAGATCTATCAGGCCGCCTTGAAGATTGGGTCTGACGCAATCTCGCTGCAGCTTCGGTCACATTGCACCGATGAGGCGAG
>NZ_LSKN01000094.1:0-853 GCF_001557075.1 Methylobacterium sp. CCH7-A2 | reverse complement strand
TAGGCTTCGTGGACAAAGGGTAGCCAGAGTTTGACTGCGGCAATGGCGACGAATCCGAGGTAAGATTCCTTGCTCTTGTCGTAGCGTGTGGCGACGCGCCGCCAGTTCTTGAGCTTGCTGAACAGACGCTCGATCAGATTGCGCCACTTGTATTTCTCGGCATCGTGCGGCGCAGGGTTCTTGCGGTTGCGCTTGGCCGGTATGACGGCCTCGATCTCGGCTTTCGCCAACTCCTCGCGAATGGCGTCGGCATCATAGCCCTTGTCCGCCAGCAGCGCTTCGATCTTGTCGGCGACCATCCGCAGCAGCGGCGCGAAGCCCTTGACGTCGTGTGCCTCTCCGCCCGTCAGGACGAAGCCGAGCGGGCGGCCTTTGGCATCGCAGCGGGCATGGAGTTTGGTGGTAAAGCCGCCACGCGATCGACCAAGCGCCTCTGTTTGCTGAGTCCCCTTTTTATGCCGACTGCGCAGTGATGCGCCCGGACGATGGTTGAGTCGATCATGTCGGCGGAGGGGTCTCGCTCGACCATCTCCGCCAGGCTTTCCAGCATGGCGTCGAAAACGCCGACCTCCAGCCAGCGCCGGTAGCGGCGGAAGACGCTGTTCCATTTGCCGTAATCGTCGGGGAGATGCCGCCACTGCGCGCCCGTCCGCGCCAACCACATCATGCCCTCAAAGTAGCGGCGGTTGTCCTGCGCCGGTCGGCAACCGCGCCCGTGCTCGGCCGGCAGCAAAGGCCCAATCAACGCCCATTCCTCGTCCGTCAGACCGATCCGCTCGCCCAAGGCTTCCTCCAAAAAGAAGCCTTGAATCAATCCGCGTGTCTCAGGTCAAGCTTTGTCCACGAGGCCTAG
>NZ_LSKN01000093.1:0-6759 GCF_001557075.1 Methylobacterium sp. CCH7-A2 | reverse complement strand
ACATCGCCGCCGGCGAGCGCTCCTGGAACAAGTGCCGCGCCTGCCATCAGATCGGGGAGGGCGCCAAGAATGGAGTCGGTCCGCACCTCAACGGCCTGTTCGGCCGGCACACCGGCGAGGTCGAGGGCTACAGCTATTCGGCTGCCAACAAGTCAGCGAACCTGACCTGGGACGAGGCGGTCTTCGCCGAATACATCAAGGATCCGCGCGCCAAGATCCCGGGCACCAAGATGGTGTTCGCCGGCATCAAGAACGAGAAGGAAATCGCCGATCTGACGGCCTTCCTCAAGCAGTTCGGCAAGGACGGCAAGAAGCTCTGAGCCCCTGCCGCCGGCCGCGCTTCAGGCCGGCTGGACGAAGCGATAGGCCGCGCCCTGCTTCTCGACGCGGCCGATCGCCCCCGGCAAATGGTAGCCGATGATGCGGGCCTTCTCCGCAACGGCGCGCTCCAGCAGGGCGCGGCGCGTCGCGATCGCCCGCTCGGGCTCATGGTCGGAAGCCGGGCGCCAGTCGGGATGGGCGAACGAGATGACGGGATGCGTCAGCGCATCGCCGAGGACGAAAACCGGGCCCTGCGCATCGCTGAAGACGAAGGAGACATGGCCGGGCGTATGGCCGGCCGTGGAAATGGCAGTGACCCCCTGCACCCACTCCTGACCGGCGGTGCGCGTCTCCAGCCGGTCGCCGAGTTCCTTCAGAACCCGCTGCGCGCCCGCGGCGAAGGCGTGCCGGTCCTCCGGCAGTCCCTCGTAGACTTTAGGGCTCGTCCAGTAGGCGACCTCGTCCGCGCTGGCGAGCCAGCGCGCATTGGGAAAGAGCGGTGTGTCGAAATCGTCCAGCGCACCCCAGAGATGGTCCGGGTGCAGATGGGTGAACAGCACATGGGTGACGCTATCGGGCGCGATGCCGGCCGCCTCCAGGCTTCCCGCGAGCTTGCCGGTGCCGGGCAGGAAATTCGCACCCGAGCCGCAGTCGAACACGATCGTCTGGTCGCCACGCTTCAGACAGGTGACGTTCAGCACCGTCGTCAGGGGACCGGACAGTTGGGCAGTGCTCCTGATTGTCTCGGGTTCGACGTCGCGGGCCAGCATGGCGGCAGGCATCTCGAAGCCGCCATCGCTGAGGACTGTGAGGGCGGGTTCGCCGCTGCCACCGCGGGCGACCACCTGCGCCGGTGCCGGCTTGGGCGCAGCGGGCAGCAGCAGCGCCGCCCCACCCGCGAGAACGCCGCGCCGATCGATCATCGAACCCTCCCGACATTATATCGTTATATCCGAATGTATCGACTTTTCCCGGCCGTGCAAGGCAGCTGTGGGCTGTCAGAGACCGATCAGGCCGTGCCTCGCGGAGGCGATCTTGGCGTGGTGTCACCCGGGGGCTTCCGGCCGATGTCGTTCCCGCCTCGCCAGGATGGCCGCCCGGCACGCACGCTGTCGTCGAGCGGGGTCAGTGCAAGCGGAGGTGATATGCAAAATCGGGCGTTGCGGGGCGGTCGCGATCAATTTCAATAATACATCGTTCAAGGGCGCCCCGTCGCGGATGAGGAGCGTCTGCAATTCAATTGACTTTGTGGAGGAATATCTCGGTGAAATTCATCAACAGACGTCGTTTGCTCAAGGGTGCGGCCGCCGGTGTGACCGGCTTGATTGTCGCGCCCGCCATCGCCCAGTCGAAATACCCGTCACGGCCTGTCACGCTGGTCTGCCCATGGGGCGCGGGCGGCGGCACGGATGCTGTCGCCCGCATCATCGCGGCGCTCCTGGAGAAAAGCCTCGGACAGCCGTTCAACGTCGTGAACCGCACCGGAGGATCGGGGGTGGTCGGCCATTCGGCCTTCGCGACCGCCGCGCCGGATGGCTACACGCTCGGCATCATCACCTCCGAGATCGCGATGATGCATCATCAGGGCCTGACGCAGCTGACCTATGCGAGCTATACGCCGCTGGCGCTGATGAATGACGATCCGCCGGGCGTCCAGGTGAGGGCGGATTCGCCCTACAAGGACGTCAACCAGCTCGCCGATGCGATCAAGGCCGCGCCCGCCGGCAAGTTCAAGGCTTCCGGAACGGGGCAGGGCGGCATCTGGCACCTCGCTCTGGTCGGCTGGATGCAGGCGATGGGGCTGAAGCCGGATCACGTCGCCTGGGTGCCGTCGAACGGGGCGGCCCCCGCCATGCAGGATCTTGCGGCGGGCGGCATCGACCTCGTCACATGCTCGGTCCCCGAGGCGCGTGCGATGATCGATGCCGGACGCGCAAAGTCGCTCGCCATCATGGCGTCGGAGCGCAACCCGCAGTTCAAGGACGTTCCGACCTTGAAGGAGGCCATGGGGCTGGAGGTGCCGCTGGGCTCCTGGCGCGGCATCGGCGGGCCGAAGAACCTTCCGCCGGAAATGGCCGCGCTGCTCTCCGCCGAGCTCAAGAAGATCTACGACTCGAAGGAGTACAAGGACTTCATGAACTCGCGCGGCTTGACGATGAAGTACGCAGACGCCGCTGCCTTCGGTTCGTTCATGGCCGAGAGCGACAAGGCGATGGGCGCTTTCATGAAGGCGGGCGGGCTCGCCAAGGGCTGACGCACCGCAGATCGAATATGGGGAGAGGCCTTGGCGGCCTCTCCCCAGCGATCGCCGAATCCGCTTCGGGCCGTGCCGCCGCTGCCGCTTCTCGCGGCTTCGGCCACCAGACGGTGCCGGATCAGATTGCGCCAAGAGCAGCCAAGACGCGACCGGCGCTGGGCAGGCCTTGCGCCCAACCGCCGCGATCGAGCTGCGATCAAACTGTCAGGACGACTTTCGCAGCACCCACACGGCCGGCATCGATTGCCGAGAAAGCCTGCGCGCCGTCGCTGAGCGAGCGGTGCTCCGTCCAGCCGAGATCGCCGAGATGGCCGAGGGCGAGCGCTTCGACGGCCTGCGCGAAGTCGGTCGGCGTGTAGCAGTAGACGCCGGCTAGCGTGATCTCCTGGAGAGTGAGCTTGCGGACGTCCAGGCCGCCTGCGCCGGGCAGCAGACCGACATGGACGATGACCCCGCCGGGGCGCACCATGCGGCAGGCTGCCGCCCGCGTCGCATCGGCGCCGACGGCATCGATCACGAGATCGGCGCTGTTGTCGTCCGGTTGGTCCTCGCCGGGACAATAAACGCCGATCGCTTCCGCCAGCACCGTTGCGCGACGCTGCGGGTTGGTTTCGCCGATGACGAGGTCGCGGGCGCCGAACAGCCGCGCGACCAGTGCGGCCGCCAGCCCGATCGCGCCCCCGCCGAGCACCACGACCTTGCAGGCCGCGAGCGGCTGGTGCAGGCGCTGCATCCCGATCCGCACCGCATGCCAGGAGACGGCGACGGGCTCGGCCAGCGCCGCATGAGCGATCAGCATGGCGTCAGGGACTGGCGTCAGATTGCGAAGCGGAATCCGCACCAGCTCCGCGAAGGCGCCGGGCCGTGGCGGCATCGAGATGATCTGCCGCGTCGGCGAGAGATGCCAGCGCCCCTCGATCGCATAGGGGCAGGCCGGGTCGACCACGAGCGGATTGATGGTGACGCGCTCGCCCGCACGCGGCCCCGTCGCGATTCGCCCCGCCGCCTCGTGGCCGAGGATCAGCGGCGGCGGGCGGCGCGCATCGAAGCCGTGATAGGCGTGCATGTCAGAGCCGCAGATGCCGACCGCCTCGACCCTGACCAGAACCTCGTCGGCCTGCGGCACGGGATCCGGCTCGTCGCGGAAGACGAGGCTGTTGGGACCGGTATAGACCAGGGCCTTCATGCGGCGACCCTCCTCATTTGGCGGTGAAGCCGCCATCGACGGCCAGGGTCTGGCCGGTGACATAGGCCGAGGCCGGCGAGGCCAGGAAGACCGTGGCGCCGGCGAGATCGTCGAGCTCGCCATTGCGGCCGATGGCGGTCTGCGCCGCGTTCTTGGCGGCGCGCGCGGGATCGGCGAAGACGGGCGCCGTCAGCGGCGTCGGGAAGAAACCCGGCGCGATCGCGTTGCAGGTAACGCCATGGCGCGACCATTCCTCGGCGATCGCCCGCGTCAGCTGGACGACGCCGCCCTTCGCCGCACCATAGGGCGCGCAGTCGGGGAAGGCGCGGTAGCTCTGCAGCGAGGCGATGTTGACGATGCGGCCATAGCCGCGCTCCGCCATCCCCGGTGCGAAAGCCTGGGTCAGCAGAAAGGGCGCGCGCAGATGCACCGCCATATGCAGGTCGAAAGCCTCGGCCGAAACCTGCATGAAGGGTTGCCGCAGATTGAGCCCGGCGACGTTGACGAGGATGTCGATGGTCCGCCCCAGCCGCTCGCAGGCCGCCGCCAGGGTGGCGCCGGCCTCCGGCGAGGCGAGATCGGCGGCGATGATGTCGGCCGCGATGCCGTCCGCCCGCAGCCCTTCGGCCGCCTCGCGCAGTGCCTCTTCCCTCCGTGCGACGATGACCAGATGCGCGCCCGCCAGACCCAGCGCGCGGGCCATGGCGAGCCCGATGCCGCTGTTGCCGCCGGTGACCAGCGCCGTCTTGCCGGTGAGGTCGAAGAGAGAGGTCAGCCGGAACATCCCTCAGACCTCGACCGGCGTGCCGAGGTCGACATTCGAGCCCGGCGCATATTTGGCCATCCGCGCGTCGCTGGTGCGAGCATGGGCCTCCATGCCCTCCAGCCGCGAGATCCGGGCCGAGACGGGGGCGATGCGCTGGCAGGCGGCACGGTCCATGCGCTGCCAGGTCAGGGGCTTGAGGAACTTGTGCACCGACAGCCCGGCCGAATAGCGGGATGCGAATTTGGTCGGGAGGATGTGGTTGGGGCCCGAGACCTTGTCACCGAAGGCGACATTGGTCTCCTCGCCGAGGAAGAGCGAGCCGTAATTGCTGAGATGGGCGTGCCACCAGTCGAGTTCGCCGCAATGCACCTCCAGATGCTCGCAGGCGTAGGCGTCGGAGACCGCGACCATCTCCTCGCGGCTGTCGCAGAGGACGATCTCGCCATAGTCGCGCCAGGCGGCGCCGGCAGCATCGCGCGCCGTGGGCGGCAGGTTGGCAATCAGCTCCGGCATCAGCCTGGCGACCTCGTCGGCGATGCGGCGCGAGGAGGTGATCAGCCAGGCCGGGCTTTCATGGCCATGCTCGGCCTGGCCGACGAGATCGGTCGCGACGATCAGCGGATCGGCGCTGTCGTCGGCGATCACGGCAACCTCGGAGGGGCCGGCGAAGACGTCGATACCGACCTTGCCGAACAGCATGCGCTTGGCCTCGGCGACGAATTTGTTGCCGGGACCGACGATGATGTCGGCCGGCTTGCCGGTGAACAGCCCGTAGGTCATGGCCGCGACGGCCTGGACGCCGCCCAGGCACATGATGATGTCCGCGCCGGCCACCGTCAGCGCATAGAGCACATGCGGGTGGATGCCCTGGCCGCGGAACGGCGCCGAGCAGGCGACGACGGTCTTGACGCCGGCGGCCTTGGCCGTGGCGACGGACATATAGGCCGAGGCGATGTGGGCGTAGCGGCCGGTCGGCACATAGCAGCCGGCCGTGTTCACCGGCACGAGCTTCTGCCCGAGATGCAGGCCGGGCGAGATCTCCAGCGAAAAATCCTGGCAGGAGGCGCGCTGCGCCTCGGCGAAGCGGCGCACCTGGCCTGCGGCGAAGCTGATGTCGTCCTTGACGGCCTGCGGCACGTCGCGGATGCGCTCGGCGATGGCGGCCTCATCGAGGACGATCGGCCCGTCCCATTTGTCGAGCTTGAGGGCATAATCCTTCACCGCCTGCTCGCCCCCGGCCTCGATTGCGGCGAGCATCTCGGTCACGACCGCACGTGCGGTGTCGGTTTCCGTTTCCGGCGTCTTGGTCGCGGTCTTGAGATGGGTGATGGCCATGGCTTGAGGTCCGCTTCGGAGCGCAGGGAGGTGGTGGCGGTGACGCCTTGGAAGACGTCACCGCAGCGGTCGGTCGATCGTGAGCCCGTTACTTCTTGTCGAATTCGGTCGCGAAGGCCTTGAGCTTGGGGTCGGCGGCGACGCGCTTCAGGAAGTCGTCGGTGACGTAGCTCTTCGCGTCCGGGTTGGAGGGAATAGTGCCGACCTCGGTGATGAACTTGCCGATCTCGGAGAACCAGCCATCCACCGTCGAGGCTCCGGAGGCCCGCGCCATCAGCTTGAGCTGCTCGTCGAGGCCGAAGGTCGGGCGCAGCGCGAACTCCTGGTCCATCGCCTTGGGAGTCACCTCGAGCCCGCCCTGCTTGTAGAAGTCGAGCGCGAGCGTGCGCGCCTCGGCCGGATTGGCCTTGGCCCAGGACCAGCCGCGCAGGAAGACGGCCAGGAACTTCGCCACGTCGTCCGGACGCTCCTTGGCGAAATCGCCGCGCACGATCAGCGCGCCGGGCACGATCGCGTTGGCATCGGCACCCGAGCAGAGATATTTGGCGTTGGCGCGCTCTTCGAGCGTGTAGGTGTTGGGCGCCCAGACGCCCGCGACATCGCCATTGTTGGAGGTGATCGCGGTGATGATCTGGGCCTGGCCGAGATTTACGAACTGCATGTCGCTCTGCTGCAGGCCGAACTTGGTCAGGCATTTGCGCGCCGCGTAATCCACCGTGGAATTGGTGGTGAGGAGAAGCTTCTGGCCCTTCAACAGCTTGGGATCGGCCTTGATCGCGTCGAACTTGTCGCCGCGCACCATCATCGCATTGGTCTTCGACTCGTCATTGGTGAGGCCGATGGTGAGGATGTTGAAGCGCACCGCGCCGAGCACGGCGGGGACCGAGCCGGTAC
>NZ_LSKN01000092.1:0-3706 GCF_001557075.1 Methylobacterium sp. CCH7-A2 | reverse complement strand
GAGAAGCTGGAGGCCGAAATCCACATGCGCAAGGCGGCCGCCGGCGCAGGCTTACCGCTCGGTGACGGATGGGCGGACACGACGACTGCCCATGGCCGGCTGATGCTGACGGTGCTCGCCGGCCTGGCGGAATTCGAGCGCGAACTGATCCGCTCACGCACCGGCGAAGGGCGCGCTCGCGCAAAGGCCCGCGGCGTTAAGCTCGGCAGGCGGTTCAAGCTAACCCAGCATCAGCGCGATGAGGCGGTCCGGCGGCGCGACGCCGGCGAGGAGTCGATGACCGAGATCGCTAGGAGCTACAATGTTTCGCACTCGATGATTTCGAGACTCAGGGCGAGGTGAAACCGCACGCCGTGCCGCCCGGCCCGCTCCCGGTCGCATGAATTCTGTGAGTTATGCCGCCTTTGTCAGCGTAAAATCGACATGGATAGCGTCATAGGGGAAAATCACGCCGCGGTCGGCGCGATCGAGGATCCCGGCAGTGAGCAAGGCCTGGACATCGCCATGCACGGCTTTGACGTCGCGGCCGACACGGCGGGCGATCTCGCGGATGGCTATCTCGCCCTCGCCGGTCATGGCGCGCAGGATTTCCCAGCGCTTGGCGGTCAGCACCTTCCAGAGCAGCTCGGCCGAGGCGAACGACAGATGCGCGCCCTGCACTTCGCCACGAAACGCAGCCGCCATCCGCTGGGTGGTCGCCTCAGCCGAAGGCAAGCCAAGAGTCACCGTGTTCATCGCTCGTTGCTCCTCTTCGCCATCCAGGATTCGACATCATTCCAAAAATCGGCACGCAAACGCTCCGGATCGACAAATGCGTAGGGCGCCTCGTGCTCGCCCAGGTGCTTATGGTCGCCCTTGCCGGCCTCATTGTCGTATCGCAGCACACAGACCCCATCGCTGATCAGCGCCAGGCTGTATTTGAACTCATGTCGCGAGCCCCGCACGGACGATGGCACACGCCAGATCACGATCTCGGCGAACGCAGTCTCCGTCAGGATCAACCGTTCGCGCAGCAGCAGGGTTGCATTCATGTTGGATAATAGTCCAACGCGCGTGATGTTGTCAACGTCTCCAACATGGCTATTGGGGGCACTTGTTATCGCCCCCATGTGAGCAGGTATGGCGCGCCCCGGCTTTGCCGTGACCGGGCTCTAGTCGGGGCAAAGGCCCCTCCCCGAGCCGCCGACCGGCGTCTCGGCCTTGCGGTGACGATCCCTCGCGCAGGCCGGCGCCAGGCGCCGGCAAAAGCCGCGCCGCCGGCGCGATGATGTTGCGCTTGGCGGGGAGAGAGGCGCGCGGCCCTCTCTCCCCAGCAAGAGCCAAATCGGGTCTCCCCATCCTTCCGCGCCGCAAGCGGCTTGTGCAGGACCGGGACGAGGACCCGCGTGCCGCCGCCCCTCGCCCGGCGCGAAGCCGCGTGGGTGATCCCCCTCCCGATTTGGCTCTTGCCCCCCTCTCTCCCCGCTGCTCGCCGCGAAGGCAGGAGTGCAGGCGGACCTGCACCCTGCCGGGTGACGGGCCTACAGCCTCAAACAGGAGAGACCACCATGACCACGACGATCACCAAGACTGCCGCCATCGGCACGCTCGCCACCGCCTTCCAGCACATCGCCCTGACGAAGCTCGTTCCCAGTGTCGCCAACGTTCGCAAGGTGAACGCGACCGCCGGGATCGGCGAATTGGCCGACAGCATCGAGGCGCATGGCCTGATCCAGAACCTCACCGTCAGGAAGGCGGGCAAGGGCCAGAAGTTCGAGGTCGTCGCCGGCGCGCGTCGGCTGGCGGCGCTGCGGCTCTTAGCCAAGGAGGGTCGGATCGGCAAGGACATCGCCATCCTCTGCAATGTGCTGGCGGCCGAGCGCGATACTGAGATCTCCCTTGCCGAGAACACCCAGCGTGAGGCCATGCATGTCGTCGACGAGGTGCTGGCCTATCAGCGCCTTGTCGAGGACGGGCTGCCGGTTGACGCGATCGCCAGCCGGTTTGGCCAGTCCGTCGTCACGGTGCGCCAGCGCTTGAAGCTCGCCAGCCTGTCGCCGGCCATTTTGGACGAGATGCGCGGGGATGCCATCACGATCGAGCAGGCCCGCGCGCTGGCGATCAGCGATGATCACGCGGCGCAGGAAACGGCTTGGTTCGGGCGCGAAGGCTGGAGCCGCAGCCCCGGCAATCTGCGCGCGGTGCTGACTGACGAGCATATCCGCAGTAGCGATCGGCTAGCGCGCTTCATCGGCATCGAGGCCTATGAGGCTGCCGGCGGGGCCGTGCTGCGCGACCTGTTCTCGCAGGATCAGGCGACCTTCCTGACCAACCGGCCCTTGGCGATGGAGCTGGCGGCCGAGCGGCTACAAGCCGTCGCGGATGCCGTCCGGCCGGAAGGATGGGCATGGGCGGACATCAGCATCGAGGCCGACAGCCTTCATCAGATGGGCTATGGTCGCATCCACCCTCGCCGCCGCGATCACTCGCAAGCCGAACAGGCCGAGCTTGCCGCGTTGGGCGAGAGCTACGACGCCATGGCCGAGCAGATCGAATCCCATGCCGAGGGCGATCCGCAGATCGCGGCCGACGAAGACCGACTTGCCGAAATCGAACAACGCATCGACGCCATCAAGCATGCGGCCGAGAGCTTCGTTCCCGAGGAACAGGCTTTGGCCGGTTGCCTTGTCGCGATCGGATATGACGGCGCGCTTCAGGTGACGCGCGGTCTTGTCAAGGCAGAGGATCGCTTGGCGCTGGAGCGGCTGCATCATGGTGAGCAGGGCGATCAGGATGATGGCGAGACCCCTGCCCTGCCCTCACAGCCCGACACCACGGAGCCGAGCGGATATTCCGCGACGCTGATCGAGGAGCTGACGGCGATCCGGACAGCGGCGATGCGGGTCGAGATTTCGCAGCGGCCGACCATCGCGATGGCGGCGATGCTGCATCCCTTGGTGCTGGCCAGCTTCTATGGCCGTTATCAGGGCCTGCACATGCACTCAGCCGTCGAGGTTAGGGGTGAGCGCAAGGCGCTCGAACTCAGCATCAAGCAGTCCGAGGCCTGCCGGGCGCTGTCGGGCTGGACCGAGATTGTCGAGGCTTGGGGCTACCGCCTTCCCGGTGATCAGGCCGATCTCTGGGCATGGCTTATCGACCAGCCGATCGACACGCTGACCGATCTTCTCGCCGTGGTGTCGGCAGCGAACCTCAATGCGGTCACCGCGCGCCATGAGATCAGCCGTGGCCGGATGGCGCAGGCGAACCAGATCGCGCAGGCCGTCGATCTCGACATGCAGTTATGGTGGAGCCCGGAACAGGAGTTCCTGTCGCGCCTGTCGAAATCGACCATCGCCGCGATTCTTCGCGAGGCCGGGTGTTCCGAGGACGCCGCCAAGGCGATCGAGCGCAGCCCTAAGCCTGAGGCCGTCGCTCAGGCCGAACGCGAACTGGACGGCAAGGGCTGGCTCCCCTCCCCGCTCCTGACGCCCGGTGCCGTTCAGTCCGACGCCGCCGATCGCGAGCATGTTGATGCTGCCGGCGAGGCACCAATGGCGATGGCGGCCGAGTAAGCAGTCGCGCCGCCGGCATCCACACATTCTTCGATTGGATCAACCACCCGGGTCTCATGGCCCGGGCGGTGCTCGCGCGCCGGGACTGCTCCTGCGCGAGATCGACCCGCCCAGGACCAGATCAGGGGCGCCCCAAAGCCCCGCCCCTCATGCTC
>NZ_LSKN01000091.1:0-10695 GCF_001557075.1 Methylobacterium sp. CCH7-A2 | reverse complement strand
TCAAGGCCGAGGGGATCGATCTGCCGCTATCGACGCTGGCCGACCAGGTCGGCCACGGCAGCTTCGCCCTGAAGCCAGTCTTCGATCTGATCGAGGCCCATGTGCTGGCGGCCGAGCGCCTGCATGGCGACGACACGACGGTCCCGATCCTGGCGAAGGGCAAATGCGCGACCGGGCGGATCTGGACGTATGTCCGCGATGATGGCCCCTTCGCCGGACCTGCGCCGCCGGCGGTGGTCTATTACGCCTCGGGCGACCGACGCGGCGAGCACCCTCAAAAGCATCTGGCCGGGTTCGCCGGCATCCTTCAGTGCGACTGTTACAATGGCTTCGAGCCGCTGTTCGACCCGCAGCGGAAGGAACAGCCGATCACGCCGGCCTTTTGCTTCGCCCATGCCCGGCGCGGCTTCTTCGAGCTGGCCGACATCGCGAAGAAGGCCCGCGACGGCGTGAGGGGAAAGCCAGTCTCCCCGGTTGCCCTGGCGGCGGTGAAACGCCTCGACGCGCTGTTCGAGATCGAGCGCGCGATCAACGGGCGCAGTGCCGAGGAGCGGCGGGCAGTGCGGCAGGAGAAGAGCAGGCCGCTTCTCGAGGACATGCATGACTGGTTGCTGCGCGAGCGCGAAACCCTCTCGCGCTCCGCCGAGGTCCTGAAGCCGATCAACTACATGCTCAGGCGCTGGGCCGACTTCGCCCGCTTCCTCGACGACGGCAGGATCTGCCTCAGCAACAACGCGGCCGAAAGAGCGCTACGGGGCATCGCTCTGGGGCGGCGCAACTGGACCTTCGCCGGCAGCCAGCGCGGCGCCGACCGCGCCGCCGTCATCCTCACCCTCATCGCCACGGCTCGCCTCAACGATGTCGATCCAAAAGCCTGGCTCGCCGACGTCCTGGCCCGGATCGCCGATCTGCCCGTCTCGCGTCTCCACGAGCTGCTGCCGTGGCAGTGGCGGCTCCTGCGCGCAGCCGAAAAGCCCGCAGATCAGAAGGCCGCCTGACCTTCACGCGCCCCATCATCGCGCCAGCGGCCCTCGCGCGAAGGCTTCAGTCATCGGCCCTCCTCGTGTGCGTACAGTATGGCTGCGGCACTAACACTTTCGCTGTTCAACCACGTGTTCTGGTGCGTGTCGCTGCTGTGCATCGCACGTGCCGTGGGCAACCATGTGGACTGGATCAAGGGTTTCGTGGTGTTTCCGCTGGCGATCTTCAGCAACATTTTCGGTGTAGCAGGCGGCTTCGGCGTCGGCACGGCGGCATTCGATCTGTTCCTGTCGCAGTTGCTGGGCATAGGCAATGGGGCGTTGATCGGCTTGCTGTTCCAAGGCTTGGGTGCGTTGTCGCGGCTCGCAGGATTGCCGTTCTATCTCGGAGCGGCGCGTTCGGGGCAGTTGCGAGCACTTGAAACGTCTTTGCCCGACACGCCGCCGACGGAGCGTTAATGCCGATCCCGATCTCCGAAGACCGGACTGTTTTGATACGATCCAAGCTCCCGTGGCTGGGCGTGGCGATTGCAGCTGTGTTGATGTTCCGTCTGTCTCTGACGGCCGACCGTGATGTGGTCGCGCTGAACGCACCCTACGACGAGTTCTGGTTCATCAACAGCGCTGCGCGCATGGTTTGGGGCGGTCACTACAACCACCTCGCCTTCGCGCATCTGCCCATCTATTCGATATGGCTCGCGGCGCTCAATCTGCTCGGCGTGCCCGCCCGCCTCGGCATCGATCTGGCGTGGCTGGCTTCGACGGCCTACGCGGGCTTCGCGCTGACTCGCCTGTCTAGGCGCACTTGGGCCGGTGTCGCGTTTTGGCTCTTCTGCGCCTTCCATCCGCTGTTTCTGGTGCTGTTCGACCGGGCTTTGTCGGAAACCCTATTGTCCGCGCTGGTGGCTTTGATGCTGGGTGCGGGCGTCGAGATCTGGAACACCCGCAACGCCGCGCATACCCGGCGCGGTGTGCTAGCAACCTGGCTGTTTGCGGTGGCTTTCGCACTGGCTGTGCACACGCGCAAAGAGGGTATCCTTTTTGTCTTGCCGCTGGCGTTGCTGCTGGCGGGATCGCTGCTTTTCATGCGGCGGCAATGGTGGTCGTCTGTCAGAGGCCACCCATTGGGCGTGCGGCTGGTGGCCGGCCCGCTGCTGGCAATGGTGGTGATCGGCGCCATCTTGGCTGGTGCGAACTATCTGCGGTGGGGACTTGCGGTGCGCTACGAACTGGCGGCGCCGGGTTACACGAAAGCCATAGCGGCATTGAACCGTATCGATGCCGGCCATGGCCCGCTGCATGTCACCGTGACGAGCAAGTCACGGCAGTTGGCATACGAGCATAGCCCTACATTCCGCGAACTGCAGGGTTTTTTCGAAGGCGAGGCCGGCCGTTCGCTCGCGGCTTACACAGCGCGCTATACCGGGCAGGAAGGTGAGATCGGCAATGGTTGGTTCTATTGGGCGCTGCGCGATGCTGGCGCGGTGGCAGGCTGGCACAGCAGCGCACGCCGTGCCGACCGGAAGTACGCCGCTGTTGCGGCGGAGCTGCAAGCAGCATTTGCAAGCGGCGCGCTGAAGGCGCACCCGGCTTGGACGCCTTCTTTTCTCGATCCTGACTTGGGCAAGTGGCTTGGTCGGGTGCCGGCGTCGAGCTGGAATGTCTTCAATCTGATCTTCGCCACCGACCCAGATCTTGTGTCCGCGCCAGATGAAGATGCTACCGACCGCCAGTGGGTGGAGTTCATTGAGGTCGCGGCCCGCCGCAACCCTTTGCCCACGTTGAAGTTGAGCGGCTGGATTGTTCTGCCGCCCGGTTCGTCGGTGGGCTTGTCCGCCGCCGACGGCACCTTGCTCCACCAAGTCGCGCTGCGGCCTCCCATGCGGCCCGATGTGCCAGGGGCGTTTCCGTTCAGCCTCGCTGCATCGTCGGCGCCGCCTGGGGCACGTCTTATCGCCACGACGCCGGACGGGATGGCCACGACCGTTCCGCTGTCCAAATTGCAGGCGGGCAAGATGATCCAGACCGATGGCGCACACCCGGCAACACTGGGCGTCGACGAACTCGTCACGGGCAAGCGACCTAGTTTGTTGGTAGCCAGACTGGCTTGGTGGGGAGGACATCCGGTCTCGCTAGACTGGATTGGCGGGTTGTCCGTGGCCTATCGTCTGGTCAATGCTGCGTTCGTCGTGCTGGTCCTTGGCATCTTGGTGTTGTGGGTGTTGACGCGACGCCGCAGCATGCCAACGATGATCATCCTTGCGCTGGTGGCCGTTGCCTTGGTTTCGCGGGCGGTGCTGCTGGGGGTGCTAGACGCCAGCTCCTGGAGCGGCGTTCAGGCGCGCTACATGATGCCACTCATCCCAGCGTTCGCATGGGTGGCACTGCTAGGGCTCCATGAGTTGCTCGAGGGGCGCCGCTAGCCTGCCAATGGTCAACCAGTGCTCTCGCTTCGTGGCGGTTTCGCGACGCTGCCCTATAAAGCCACAACGCCCAAAATCAGCTACGCGAAGACCGATATGCAACCCATGGAGAAAGCCAAACACTTGACCACGACCTGAACAGATAACACCATCCGGGCAGGTCACTTCTCAGTGAAAACCCAAGGATCACTTTACGACCGAAATCAACAGCTGCGGCTCAGGCTGCATTCAAGCTGTCTCGGTACCAAGCAAAGGTTGAGGCCAAGCCTTCATGGAGCTCGATTCGATGAAGCCAGCCGGTCGCTGCCAATGCTGAAACATCCAGCAGCTTTCGCGGCGTGCCGTCCGGCTTCGACAGATCCTGCCGAAAACCGCCCTCATAGCCGACGACCCCGGCAATCATATCGGCCAGCTCCCTGATCGAAACATCGCTGCCCGTCCCTATATTTATCGGGACACCGCTTTCATGAATTTTCATCAGATGTACCAGCGCATCGGCGAGATCATCAACATGAAGAAACTCACGTCGTGGCGTGCCAGACCCAAATATGACGACCTGCTCCTCTCCATTTACTTTAGCTGCGTAGATCTTGGCCATTAGAGCCGGAAGAACATGACTGGTCGTTAGGTCGAAGTTGTCATTAGGGCCGTAAAGATTGGTCGGCATGGCGGACACAAAGCGCGCGCCGTGTTGATGGCGATAGGCTTGGCACAGCTTCAGACCCGCAATCTTCGCAATCGCATACCACTCGTTCGTTGGTTCAAGCGCCCCGGTCAGCAACATGTCTTCCGTGATCGGCTGCGCCGCAAACTTCGGATAGATGCACGAGGAACCGAGGAAAAGCAGCTTCTCGACGCCGACGCGATGCGCGGCGTGGATGATGTTAGCCTCGATCATGAGGTTGTCGTAGAGAAAATCGGCGGGACTCTGCTGATTGGCTATGATTCCGCCGACCTTCGCCGCGGCCAAAAATATCGCGTGGGGTTTTTGTGCGGCGAGCCAGTCCTCGACCTCGACCTGGCGGGTCAGGTCGACTTCATTACGGCCTGCCTGAAGGATATCACAATCCTCCGTGGCAAGACGCCGCACGAGCGCGGATCCAACCATACCGCGATGGCCCGCGACATAAATGCGTTTGCCGCGCAGATCGAAGGACTGCCGGCTGTACGAGGAGAGGATCGGTCGCTCAGCCATGCGTTTGATACCGTCTCTGCTCAACCCCGACCGTGCCGAGATCGCTCTTGACCATCTCTCTGACAAGATCCTGGAAAGCGGTCTTGTGCCGCCAGCCGAGTTTCTCCTGCGCCTTTCTCGGGTCGCCGAGGAGAAGATCTACCTCGGTGGGCCTGAAATAGCGCGGGTCGATTTCGACAAGACACTGCCCGGACTCTTCGTCGAGGCCCTTTTCCTCGGTGCCCTCGCCCTTCCAGATGATCTTGCGACCAACCACGGCAAACGCGCTTTCGATGAATTCGCGCACCGTATGGGTCTCGCCGGTCGCCAGCACGTAATCGTCCGCGACGGGCTGCTGCATCATCAGCCACATCCCTTCGACATAGTCCCGGGCGTGCCCCCAGTCGCGCTTAGCATCAAGGTTGCCGACATAGAGCCGATCCTGACGGCCCAACTGGATCGCCGCGACCGCGCGGCTGATCTTGCGTGTGACGAATGTTTCCCCTCGGGTCGGACCCTCGTGGTTGAATAGGATACCGTTGGAGGCGTGGAAGCCGTAAGCTTCTCTATAGTTCACGGTGATCCAGTAGGCGTAGAGCTTCGCCGCGGCATAGGGGCTGCGCGGGTAGAAAGGCGTCGTCTCGCTCTGCGGGGTCTCCATCACCTTGCCGTAGAGCTCTGACGTCGATGCCTGATAGAAACGGACCTTTTCGCCGAGCTTCAAGATCCGGATTGCCTCGAGAAGCCGCAATGTGCCGATCCCGTCCGCGTTGGCCGTATATTCAGGCGTCTCGAAGGAAACCTGGACATGACTTTGAGCGGCAAGATTGTAGATCTCATCCGGCTGCGTTTCCTGGATCAGACGGATCATGTTGGTCGCGTCGGTCAGGTCCCCATAATGGAGAACAAACCGGACGTCATCTTCGTGCAAATCGCGATATAGGTGATCAATCCGATTCGTATTGAACAGCGAGGCCCGCCGCTTGACGCCGTGGACGATGTAGCCCTTCGATAGCAGCAGTTCAGCGAGATATGCGCCGTCCTGTCCGGTGACGCCTGTGATGAGAGCAACCTTGCTCGACTCGGACGACATCAGGTTTTTCTCCTCAATTCCTGCAGAAGTAGGCGAGCAGCAGCTTGCCAACGCGAATTTCTTTGAAATGGAACAATAAATTCAGCGCCAGATCAATGCGAAAACCAAAATTTTTATTCACAACTTCGCACCCTGCTGGCTGAATGACTGCACATAAAACCTGAATTATGTTCAGCGACTTAATCGACATACCACTTCTTCTAATTTACTCAAGCTCAATACGATCCATCATTTCCCTGTGCTAGCGTACGTAATGAAGGCGACAGGCCCGAACGTCAAGCTAATACCGTGCGCGGACAGGCGTAGTCGGTAGCTGGAGACCCCAGGCTCTGCATGTTCGTCCCATCGACCGGGCCAAGTTTGCCTTCGTCGAGGTGCATCGAGAGGGGATTAGACAGGCTTCCTCACAAATCGCTCAACCGTTCCTAAGGTCTCCTCAATGAGTTGCGATCGGAAAGCGACAAGAAGCGGACAACCATCAAGGCAGGGCTGGGGCGGCTGGCAGCGGCCACAGCCTTTTGTCGAACGACCTAACGGGTAGCTTCGCTCGCAAATTCCAGCCCCTCCTCAAGAAGCGAGCCCGCGGCCGCCTCGTCCATCGCCTCGACATAGACCCGCAGTTCGGGGGCGTTGCCGGAGGCGCGGAAATGGATGGTGTTGCCGTCGCCCAGCGTCAGGCGCAGTCCATCGCGGCGGTCGCGGGCGGCGACGCCGCCATGGGCTGCGAAGGCCGTCTCGCGGAAGGTTGGATCGTCGGCGTCGAGCCGCGCGATCAGCGCAGCCGTCTTCTCCTGCGGCAACTCCTGGAGCCGGTCCGAGAGCGCGATGGCGAAGTTGCGCTCGGCGGCAAGCCGGCTCAGCGGCGCGCCGGCTTCCGCGACCGCGCTCAGCACCGCCAGGATCGGCAGCACCGCGTCACGCGTCGGCAGCGCGGCGAGGCGACGCCCCCTGCGCTCGACATCCGAGCCGAGCAGCACGCCGCCATTGGCCTCGAAACCGACGACACGGGCCGCGCCGCCGGCTGCCGCTTCCGCCATGCCGGCGATGACATAGGGCGAGCCCACGCGGGTGCGGAAAACCTTCGGGAACAGGCCCGGCCGGTCGAGGGCCGAATTCGAGGTGACGGGCGAGACGATCGTATCCGCGTCGAGGAAGCGCGCCGTCAACGCGCCGACGAGATCGCCGCGCAGGAAGCGTCCGGCTTCGTCGGCGACGAGCGGGCGATCGGCATCCCCGTCAGTGGAAACGATCGCATCGAGCCGGCTTTCTCTCGCCCAGCCCGCCGCGAGCGCGACATCCTCGGGCCGCAGGGCCTCCGTATCGACCGGAATGAACCGCTCGGAACGGCCGAGCGCCACCGGCTTCGCGCCCAGCGCCGCCAGAATTTCGCAGAGCACGTCGCGTCCCACGGCGGAGTGCTGGTAGACGCCGACGACGAGGCCCGCGAGCGCTTCGGCGCCGAAGAACGCGACATAGCGGGCCCGGTAAGCGCTCAGCGCATCGAGGCTTCGCGCCGTCACGGGCTCAGTCGGCATCGCTGACAGGCCGAGCGCCGCGTGATGGGCAAGGATGCGCACCTCATCGGCTTTGTCGATCTCGCCTTCGCTTCGGTAGAATTTCAGCCCGTTGCGATCATCCGGGATATGGCTGCCGGTGACCATGATGGACGGCGCGCCGAGCTGATGCGAGGCGAGCGCCAGGGCCGGCGTCGGCACCGCGCCGCAATCGACCGGGACCAGACCCGCATCCGCGACCGCCCGCGCGCATTGCGTCGCGATCAGCGGGCTCGACGAGCGCAGATCGCGCCCGATCAGGACCTCGCCGCCGGGACCGGCCGCGCCGTCCTCCGCGATCATCGCACAGAAGGCGCGCACATGACTGTAGGCAGGCAGCCCGACCAGTTCGGAGACGAGGCCGCGCAGGCCGGAGGTTCCGAATTTCAGGCTGGTCATCACGAACGCTTGTAGATGTCTTCGATGCGCACGATGTCGTCCTCACCGAGATAGGAGCCGACCTGGACCTCGATCAGTTCCAGCGGGATTTTGCCGGGGTTGGCCATGCGGTGGACGCAGCCGATCGGCAGATAGATCGACTCGTTCTCGTGGACGACGATGGTCTCGTCATTGCGCGTGACCTCAGCCGTCCCGCGGACCACCACCCAATGCTCGGCCCGGTGGAAATGCTTCTGGAGCGAGAGAATCCCACCCGGCTTGACGGTGATGCGCTTGACCTGGTGTCGGACGCCGAGATCGATCGAGAGGTACCGCCCCCAGGGACGCTGGACCTCGCGATGGGCGCCGGCCTCAGACTCCCCGCGGGCGGTGATCAGCGCCACCATGTCCTTGACCTTGTCGGCGCGGGACTTCGGCGTGACGAGCACGGCGTCGCGGGTGGAGATGACCGCAATGTCGTCGAGCCCGATGACCGCGACCAGCGCATCCTCGGAGCGGATCAGGTTGTTGGCGCCTTCGAGAACATAGCCGCGCCCCTCGATGGCATTGCCCTCGCCATCTTTCTCGGCGAGATCCCAGACAGCCGACCAGCCACCGACATCCGACCAGCCGAAATGCCCGGGCAGGACGGCGGCCTTCTTGGTCCGCTCCATCACGGCGTAGTCGATCGAGATTTTCTTGGCGCGGCCGAAGGCGGCAGCGTCCAGCACCAGGAAGTCGAGATCGGTACGGGCCTTTGCGACCGCCTCGATGACGGGATCGACAACGTCCGGCTCGAAAGCCTCGAGCTCGGCCTTCATCGTCGCGGCATCGAAGATGAAGTTGCCCGAGTTCCAGAAATAGCCGTCGAGGAGATATTGCGCGGCCGTCGCGGCATCGGGCTTCTCGACGAAAGCGGCGACCGTCCGCGCGGCCTCGCCGATCGCCTCGCCCGGCCGGATATAGCCATAGCCGGTGGCGGGATGGGTCGGCGGAATGCCGATGGTCACGATCCGTCCTTCAGCCGCGACCTCGCCCGCCCGACGGCAGGTCTCGACGAAGAGGGCGCCGTCCTGCACGACATGGTCGGCCGCGAAGACGCCGACGACGGCCCGATCATCGGCTGCCAGCGCGAGCTGCGTCGCCGTCGCGACGGCGGCGGCCGAGTCCCGCCGCGTCGGCTCTAGCACGATCTGGGCGCTGACGCCGATAGCCTGCAGCTGGTCGAGGACTGTGAAGCGGTACTCTGCATTGGTAACCACGATCGGGCGCCCAAAGACCGCGCCGTCCGAGAGCAGGCGCATGATCCGCTGAAAGGTCGAAACCTCGCCGAGGAGCGGAATGAACTGCTTGGGCATGGTGTCGCGCGAGACCGGCCAAAGGCGCGTGCCCGCGCCTCCGCACATCACGACAGGAACGATTTTGCGCGACATTTTTCGTGAGCTCCGAGGGCAGGCTTCAATAAGCTAGCGTCGTAGCGGAACGCAACGCCTTCGATTTGCCTTTGCCGGCTGATGCGGTTCCGATTGATGCGGCGCGAATTCCTGTGTCCAACGGCTAGTGTTCACAGCAGATTTTCGGCTGCCTCATTAAGGCCGCCTGTTCGTCATCGTGCCCGATCTAAGCTCGGTTATCACTGTCGTGCTGGTGCTTTCCCCGACATTCGAGCCAGCGGGTGACACTGGAGATATTCAGGTGCCTGAGCTGGACGACCGCCGCATCGCATTGGTCATAGCTCACTCACGACCCGGATGTTTCGACGGTAGGCGCCTCTGCGAGGTCATGTTCGCTCACGAAGCCATTGTCTGCGATCATCGACAACGCGCCGCTCTTCAAATGGTGGAATAGTTGCCCTGGCTGTGGAAGACCCCACATGCGGATCATGACCCGTAAACGCTTTTCCAGGTTCGCAATGGTCGCCGGATTGTTGGTCGGCCTCATTTATTGGGCCTCGCCCTATGTCGCTGCGGTCAGGTTCGCCGAAGCGGCCAAGCGACGCGACATCGAGGCCGTTGTCTCGCGTTTCGATGTTCCTCGTATACGAATCTCATTGGCGCGGCAGATTGTCCGCGCATATCCCGTTGATCAGGCTCTTGCCGCAGCTCTCGACCCTGTTGCACGTCAAGCAGCTGGTGTGGTGGCCGTGACTTATGTTGATGCCATGATTGCCGAGCATTTTTCCGCCGAGACGCTTGCCGCGGCGCTCGCAGGCCACGACAGCAGCGTTTCGGGGTCTTCAGTCAAGCTTCCGGGACTCATGGAACTGGACAGCGCTTGGTCTGTTTTCATGCGCTCTGGTTTCACTGGCCCTGTTTCGTTTGCGATCGACATCGAGGCCGGCGACGGCTCTCATTTGCGCCTCGGCTTCCGATGGATCAGTGGTACATGGCGGGTGGTGTCGTTCGGCCTGCCCCGAGAGGTCATCATCGAGGCCATCAGATTGCTCAAAAGCCGCACGGGATGAGCAGCTTTTGCCGGGTCACGTGCGACCTCGGTCGCAGCTCTACTGGCCTGTATCCCGGCCGTTGACGCCCGTCGGTAGGCACGGGCACGCGATGGGGTCACCAACTGGATGAGTTTGCATCGCTTTCGCTACGGCGAACCGTGCGATCGGACCACGGTTGATGATCTGTGGACGACAACACAGAACGAGCTTGCCTATCGACGTGGATCGCGGCGACCAGGCAGAGCTGCGCTGTCTCTTTGCAGTTAAACCTGAGAAGCAACATCAGGGGTCCGGACGCGAGAGCAACGAATTAGTATGGTCGAGCCGTTCCGCCGGATTGCCGAGCGCTTGCGGGGCGACTGCCGGGTCACTCAGCTTTCTGACAGACTTTGATCGACACAGGCGCTGGTTCGCAATCCAGCCACGCGGCATCACTGATTGCCGGGGGCGGTCGCCCATGCTGGAAAGTGGTGTAGCATCGGCCCTTGATCACACAGGCAGCCATGCTGAGGATACCGACCGTGCCAGTGGTGCCATTGTTTCCGCATCAGCGCATCGAAGACCTCGTGCAACGCATCGAGCAGTTGGTGATGGGTAAGCGTCGTCCTCAGGCCACATCCCTGAGAGCGGCCTGAGCCGGATATTCCC
>NZ_LSKN01000090.1:0-35060 GCF_001557075.1 Methylobacterium sp. CCH7-A2 | reverse complement strand
GGGAATATCCGGCTCAGGCCGCTCTCAGGGATGTGGCCTGAGGACGACGCTTACCGGGAAGCGACAGTATGTCCTGGATCGAGGCCCAAAGCCTGGAGGCGTTTCCACCGGGAAAATCAGCGCGTGCGGTGCCGCTGTCGGGCATCAACAGGGTATCGTGGATGAAGGCGGCATCGCCGATGACATAGGTGATCGAGGCCAGCGTGTGCCCTGGCGAGAATAGGACGTGAGCCTCAATCTCGCCCACCCGGAAGGTCTCGCCTGGTGCGAAAAGCCTGTCCCATTGCGAGCCGTCGGTCGCGAGCGCGGGAAAGCCGTAGATCTCTTTCCAAAGCGCCTGGACTTCGCCGATATGATCTCCGATCGCCGTCGGCGCGTTGGTGCGCTCCTTGAGATAGCCGGCCGCCGAGAAATGATCGGCGTGAGGATGGGTGTCGAGGATCCAGGCCACTGTCAGGTTGCGATTCCTGACATGGGCCAGGATCGCGTCGGCGTTGGTCGTCGCGGTCGCGCCGGATTTCTCGTCGAAATCCAGAACGGGATCGATGATGGCGCACCGCCTCGTCGCCGGACACGAGACGACGTATTGAATGGAAGAGGTGCGCGCGTCGAAGAAGCCCTTGACGATCGGACTGCCGTTCATTCCAGAATCCTCTCGATTAGCAATCGCCATTGGCCCATTGCGTCGAAGACGTGAGCGATCGCGCTAGCGGTGGAGCGGTTGCCGGGCGCACAGATCGTTGCGGATCGCGGTTGCAGCGACTGCAGCATGCCCCATGGCGTAGCTGATCTGGTCGAGACCCTCGACGACGTCGCCCGCAGCATACAAGCCTGGCACATCGGTTCGTTGCTTGGCATCGACGAGCACGCATCCCTGATTGGAGAGCGTCGATCCCAGCCCGACCGCGAGTTTGGATCGGACATCGCTACCTAACGCCGGGTAGACAGCGTCGAAGACACAATTTTTATTGGGTAAAGCGACCGCGATCGTCGCCTCGCGGAGATCGAAGGCCAAACAAGGCCCCGCGAGCAGCTTGATGCCAGCCTTATGGACCCGCAATCGCTGCGAGGCATCGAGATCGTGCAGTCCGTAAGGGGATATCAAGCTCACATCCGCCGTGAAGCTGCGCAGGAACTCGGCCTCCCCGAGCCCACTCGCCGCGGTGCCGATGACGCCGACGCGGCGATCCGTCACCTCGAACCCATCGCAGATCGGACAATAGCGCAGCAAACCGCGCGCCAGTGCCTCGGCGTGCATATCCTCTGGCATGGCAGGCCGGCGGTTCACGACACCGGTTGCCATCAGGACCGTACGGGCACGCAGGGTCAGATCCCCGGCTATTGCAACGAAAAGATCGTCGTCTTTCGTTAACGAGGTCACATTGGCGACCATATGACGGGAACCGTAGCGCGTAGCCTGGGCCTTCATCCGCGCCAGAAGCTCCGATCCCCCTATGCCATCGGGGAAGCCGGCGTGGTTATGGCTGATGGGAATCCAACTTGCCCGACTTTCTGCGCCGTCCACGACCAAAACAGCCAGATGATACCTCGCCAGGTAGATTGCAGCCGTCAGTCCCGCGGGACCGCCTCCGATCACAAGGCAATCCAGCGGATTCGACCCGTAAGCATTGACCCCTGATATGTCATCTCCAGGAGCCGACGCTCCCGTGCTTTGCGGCCCATGCTGGTCCCGCCGCGACCCCGATGTCATATCTGCAAGCTCCCTCGATCCCCGACACATCCCAATAGATAGGATCTCAAGTGGCTAGAGCTTCAACCTCTGCCGCGAGTTTTCTTCGCAAGGGAACAATAGCACCATGCTGACTGTTGCTTTGGTACCTCGAAAGGGAGTTGAAACATGGCACACGAAAAACCCGGCCAGCATCATGACCACCCAGGTCACAAGTCCGGAGATCTCGACGAGCACGGGCACCGCGACAAGTCGGTCTCTGAAAAGTCAGGCGAGCACCACGATCACCCTGGGCACAAGCCTGGAGATCTCGACCAACATGGTCACCGCGACAAGTCCGCGTCTGAAAAGCCAGGCGAGCACCACGATCATCCCGGGCACAAGCCTGGAGATCTCGACCAACATGGTCACCGCGATAAATCAGCGTAGCCTCGATACGTGTGAGCATACGAAAGCGTCCTTCGGGGCGCTTTTTGCTTGTCTGGCTGCACGATAGTCGCGTACTCTTTCCAACAAATTTCTGTCGCAGGCGAAATATAGTATCTCGTAATCTTGCGGCTAGCGGAGGGCAGACGGTGTCATCGACCGGCATAATTCGCTTGTCCCATCTGATAGCGATGCGGCGCGATCTCGATAAACTGGCAAATAATGTCGCCAATATTGGCACGCCGGGCTTTAAGGGGCAACGCTCCTCTTTCAAGGAACATCTCAAGGAAGCGACCCAATCAGGGCCCGAGCCGAATGCCAACAAATATGTATCCCTCGTCGATACGGGCTTAGCGACCACGGATTTTACTCCGGGTCCTATCGAGTCAACGGGGAACCCCCTCGACGTTGCGATCAAGGGCGACGGGTGGTTTGTCGTGCAGACGCCGGATGGCAATCGCTACACGCGCGATGGTTCGTTTCGCTTGAACAGCTCAGGCCAGCTTGTCACTGCGGTCGGCCATCCCGTCGTGACCTCGAGCGGGGCTTTGACCTTCTCGCCAAATGACCGGAACATTGCGATCGCAAGCGATGGAGCGATATCGACGGCGCAAGGCGTTCGCGGCCGATTGATGGTGGTGAAGTTTTCAAATTCAAGCGACCTCAGTCCGGCAGGCAACAATCTGTTCGACGCTCCAAAGAGCCAACCGGTTCCTGCCGACGCTCGCTTGTCCATCGGAGCGATCGAAAAATCAAATGTCGTGGGCGCGACCGAGATGGTCAATCTCGTCAAACTGACCCGAACATATGAGATGGTTGCCAATATGATGAAAAAAGATGACGACTCAGTAGAAATGCAACGCTTATCAGATACGCTCTAACGTTAATTGGTCGAAGATTCATCGAGGACGTTATAATATCAGCGCCCATCTGGCGTTTGTGTTCCCCACAGAAGACCTTTCACCTGATCGTAGTGCCTGCGCGAGTTGTAGATTTCGGCTTTCAGGCCCAGCGTTTCTGCCGACAGACGGCCGATCGCCGACAGTGCGGTGTATGACGCAACAACACGGTCGCGTTGGGCTGTCACCAAACTAGAGCGCGCGATCACAAGTTCCTGTTGAGCGTTGAGGACGTCGAGCGTGGTCCGCTGACCTGCCTTGGCTTCCTCGCGCACGCCGGAGAGCGCCGTCTCCGCTGCCCTGACCTGCGACTGCGCGGCTGTGATCTGAGCCTTGGCGGCCTCGTTAGACCCCCAGGCCGAGACAACCGCAGCTCGCACCGTATCGCGCTGCGTATCTACCTCGATGCGGCGTTGCCCAGCCGTTTCCTTGGCCTGCCGCGTCCGAGAGTAAACCTGGCCACCCTCATAGATCGGGATGGTCAACGTGCCAAAAACACCAGCCGACCTCACCCTGTCGCCGAACGTATCTTCGTCGTAACGCTGCTGCACCGTTCCACGCACGCCGAGAACAGGATAGAGGTCAGCTTGCGTGACCTTGACCTGGAGTTCTGCTGCATCGACTCCGTGCAATGACGCAATAACAGCAGGATGGCTCGTAAGCGCGGCGCTGAGTGCGACTGGCAACGATTTCGGAAGCAGGCCCTCGACCGGGCGACCCGGCGCAAGCTGCCTTGGTTCGGCGCCAACATTCTGGCGATAGCGCGCGACCGACGTTTTCAGGTTTGATTCGGCAAGGATTGCCTGCGATTGCGCCTGCGACAGGCGTGCCTGCGATTGCGCGACGTCCGTGGTGGTCACTTCGCCTGCCTCGAAACGACCGCGTGTCTGGCGCACCTGCTCGTCGAGAACTTCGACATTGTTACGGTTGAGCGTGAGAATCGCAGTGTCGCGCAAAACGTTCATATAGGACGTCGCCGCATCCAGCAGGACGTTCTGCTCGATGTTCCGCAAAACGGCACGCGCACCCAGTACCTGGGATTCGGCTTGGCTAACGGCGCTGCGCGTTTTGCCTCCATCGAACAGGGTCTGGTCGATCTGCACGCCGGCGCCGCGGGGGCCAAGACGCGAGGTCGAGTTCCCACCACCGGGTATCCGGGCATCTGTGATGCTGGCGCCGATATCGGCCGAGGCGGTGATCCGCGGCCGGTAGCCTGAAAGCGCCTGCGGCACGCTCTCGTTGGTGACCCGCACCGAAGCGCGCTCCGCGTTCAGCGTGGGATTGCTGACATAGGCGCGCGCCAAGGCGGCATCCATCGTCTGCGCTCCAAGGGGACTAAGCTCGACAAGCAAGGCCGTGAAAACCAGCCCCACGAGAACCGCCGTGCGAATAGTTGGCTGACTCGGACTGGGTCGCTGCACAATCTGGCCCTCAATTAAGGCGCTCGGCGCCGTGTCGGTTAAACAGGCATCTCTATGGCGTGCCCCTCATCCTCAATCAAGGTGAAGGCACGCACCGAACCGTCCGGCGTTTGCCGTCACGTCGTGTACCGAGCGATGGCAGACGGTGGAAGCCGCGCTCACGCCTTGACGCCGATGGAGGCGCGCGCGGCCGCGACCGGCTCGGCGCAACCAGGGGCAGCTTCGACGAGGATCGCGTCGGGCAGCTTCGAGCCGGTCCAGAGCGCGTAAACACTTACGACGAGCCAGGCTGGATCGCCGGTCGCACGCCTGATGATGATCGGCGCTGCCGCTTTCGCGCAGGCGCTAACCTTCCCGGCCATGGCTTCCGGCACGCCAGCACCGACGAGCGCGCGTGTGATGCCAGCCTCCAGCGGAGCAAGCAAAAAGAACGAGACGAGCGCGGAAATGATGGCGTCCATGATGGTCCCTCAAGGGTGAATGCACGAGCGTTCCTAAAAGCGCCGCTCCGGCTCATTTGCGCGCACCGAGGCATCCTCGGTCTGAATCGTGGTGTGATCGAGCTTGAACTCCCCTCTGAGAACGGCATTCGCTGCAATCAAGGCATTCGAAGCCTTGGCCATGTCGTCGAGGATGAGGTGGCAGCTCATCGCATCGAGACCTGAGGTGATCGTCCAGACATGGAGATCGCGTACAGCGGTCACCCCCGCGACCGCCATGAGCCGTTGCTCGATCAACTTTACATCGACTTCGGGCGGTGTGCCCTCAATAAGGATGTGGATCGCTTGCTTCAACAGGATCCAAGTGCGCGGCACGATGAACAGGCCGATGCCAGCACCGATGATCGGATCGACCAGCGTCCATCCCGTCAGCAGCACCACGACCGCCGCGACGATGACGCCGAGCGAGCCGAGCATGTCGCTCAGCACCTCGAAATAAGCGCCCTTCACATTGATGCTCTCTGACGATCCGCCCGAAAGCAGCTTCATGCTGATCAAATTGACGATCAGGCCGACGACCGCAACGACGAGCATCGGTCCGCCAATGATCTCCGGAGGATCGAGGAAGCGCTTGTAAGCCTCGTAGAGGATGTAGACAGTCAGCAACAACAGCACGACGGCGTTGGTCAGCGCCGAAAGCACCTCAGCGCGAACGTAGCCATACGTCGCCTGTGGCGTCGCGGGCCGCTCGGCGAACCGGATCGCGATCAGAGCGAGGGCAAGGCCCCCAGCGTCGGTCAACATATGGGCTGCGTCGGCAAGAAGCGCGAGGCTCCCGGTCCACAGACCGCCAACAACCTCGGCGACCATGAATGTCGTGGTCAGGCCAAGTGCGATTGCCAGCCGGCCCTTGTGCTTGCCGCCCGCCGTCCCCGAAACAGCAGCGCTGCCGCTTTGTAATTCGCCTGAGCCCATCTCGATCGTCCTCTTGCGCTAGCGCGAGCGCGCTTGAGCTCAGCCTCGCCAGCAGTTAGCGACAAATGCGCGACATAAGCCAGGATTTTGACCCTGCCATTGGTGCAGGGAGTTGGAGAACTGCTAAATGGCCTTGAAAGCCATTCAATCTCAGCCCAGAGCTATGCGAGAAGCATCAGTGCGGAACCGATCGATGAAACTGAATGTTCCATTGCTTGCAGCAGCTATAGTATGCAGCGTTTACTCGGCTAAAGCTCTCGCTCAAAATCAAGGTAACCGTGGCGACCAGAGCACCCGGCCGGAAGTCAGCGACGTCACAGGCGATCGCCCTGCAAAAAGCATTCAGGACAACTCGTTTCTCATCGAAGAGGCTTACAATCAAGAGCCGGGAGTTGTGCAGAGTTTCGCGACGATGCGGGGACAAGGCCGTGACCGGTTTTTTGCTTTTACGCAAGAGTTTCCGGTCGGAGGCCAAGAGCACCAACTGTCTTATCTTCTGCCCTACGCCTATCTGCGCAGCGATGGCCAGCGCGCTAGGGGCGTGGGAGATGTACTTTTCAATTACCGCTATCAAGCTCTTTTCGAAAGTGACTTCATACCGGCTTTTGCGCCACGTTTAAGCTTGATCGTGCCTACGGGACGAGCCAGCACAGGTACGGGGAATGGCTCGTTCGGCTTTCAAGGCAACCTTCCGTTCAGCAAGATTGTAACAGACCGGATCACGCTCCATGCTAATGCAGGATTGACCTCCCTTTTCGATGTACAAGATCGCCGTCCGACAAGCTTTAATCTCGGCGGAAGTATTGTTTACGCAGCTACGCGTGATTTGAATATTCTACTTGAAACGGTGGGCGAACGGATTGCAACCGTGAACGCAACCGGTAAGATTGAACGCCAAAATGCGTTGACAATGTCTCCCGGAGCCCGATACGCGTTTAATTTTCCTGATACGCAAATCGTCCTCGGCTTTGGCGCGCCTGTTACATTTGAACGCGAGAAGAAGCCAGTTTTCGGTGCGATCTTTTATCTCTCGGTAGAAAGTAAGATTATAAGGTAGATCATCGTCAAGCCATTAATTCTTGGCGAGTGGCACGTGACGATCTCGGCTGCTTTTGGTCGGCCGAGATGCCTAATGCATTTGGTGCTATGCCCATGCGCTGACAGGTGGCAGCACGCTCAGCCGCGGAGCCATTGGAGAAGTTCCGGGCCGAGAAGCTGGGCATTCAATTCCTCGTCCGACAACTCGACGAAGCCGTCGAGATCACGCACGATCACCACGCCGGTGTTCCTGAACCGCGCCGCGATTGTCTTGAGAAAGCCGAAATCGACCGCATGTTCGCAGGCGCCCATGAACAGGAAGTAGACCTGGTCGCCGCGCCGTTCGGAGGCTTCGAGCACCTGGATCGTCCTGTCGAGATCGCCGGCGTCGTTCTCTCCGTCGGTGACGAAGATGACGATCGAGCGCTTCTTCGCCGCCGTCGGCTCGTCTCGCGACAGGCCGAAGAAGCGGCTCAGAAAGCCGCCGCCCTGTTCGCGCGGCAACCAGCCGAAATGCTGCAGATTGCGCTCCAGCACGTAGCTGTAGGTGGTGCCGCCCTTCCAGCCGGGCACTTTGTCGATGACATTGTCGATGATGTAGTCCTTGCAGTTCCGTGGCGAGACGGTCCCGACATGGTGGGCGTTCTCGCCGCCGTGGCTGAAGCTGAACACATCCATCTGGCCGTCGGGGTCCAGCACCATTCCGTAGGGCACGAGCCGCTCGATCAGCCTGCTCGTGGTGCCCTCCTCATGCTCATGCTCGAACGAGCCCGAGACATCCATGTCGAAGATCAGTTCCGCCTTGATGCCGGGTCGGGAGCGACGCCTGCCTTGTCCAGCGACAGACGCAGGGTTTCGGCCGACTTGTTGAGGTCCAGTCGCAGTGCCATGGCGGGTCGTCCCTATGTCTTCAGTTGTTGCAGGATGGTGCGGAGCTGGTAGGCCAACTCTCCGGCTTGGGTCGGCGTCACCTGTCGCCTCTCCTCCAGCATCGCCGTCAACGCGGCGATGCCTCCCAGCAATCCGGGAACCGTGACGAGCGCGACGTTCTGGATCGCCGCGACGAGACGGAGCGGCTGCTCGATCTGCAGCGCGCGCATCGACGCGCCGCCGCGGATCTGTGCTATCGGGAGCCGTCGGCGGATTGGTCGAGGCGGCCTTGAAGGAGACGAGGCGCTCGGGCGATCTCGGCGAAGACGGCATCAAGGAGCGCGTCGCGATCGCGCTCTCGCGCATCGAGGCGCGCGCCGGACGCGCCATGGCCAAGGGGACCGGCTTGCTCGCCACCATCGGCTCGACCGCGCCGTTCGTGGGTCTGTTCGGCACGGTCTGGGGCATCATGAACAGCTTCATCGGCATCAGCCAGGCCAAGACCACCAATCTCGCCGTGGTCGCGCCGGGCATCGCCGAGGCCCTGCTGGCGACCGCCATCGGTCTCGTAGCTGCGATCCCGGCAGTGATCATTTACAACGTCTTTGCCCGCTCGATCGCAGGCTACCGCGCCATGCTCTCGGACGCGTCCGGCGAAATCCTGCGCCATCTCTCGCGCGACCTCGAGCGGCGCAGCTTCGCCGCCGCTCACGCCGTCCGCGCGCCGCTGCCGGCTGTTCCGCCGTCGGCGCCTCAACCCGTGAAGACCGCGGTGACGACCTTGCCACGCGTTCACGCGGAGTAGCGCCACGGCGGTCTCGCTCAAGGATCCCCAGGACGGCGATCTGGCGGAAGTCAGCGACATCAACGTCACGCCCTTCATCGACGTCATCCTGGTGCTGCTGATCATCTTCATGGTCGCAGCCCCGCTCTCGACGGTCGATGTCGCCGTCGATCTGCCCGTGTCGAACGCGCAGCCTCAAGCCCGTCCCGACACCCCGGTCTTCCTGACGGTGAAGGGCGACCTCACGCTCGCGCTCGGCAACGACACGCTTCCGCGAGAGGCGCTCCAGGCGATGCTCGACCAGCGCACCAACAACGACCGGCAGCAACGCGTGTTCCTGCGCGCCGACGGCGCGGTCGCCTATCGCGAACTGATGGAGGTGATGAACCTGCTTCGCAGCGCGGGCTATCTCAAGATCGCGCTGGTCGGGCTGGAGGACACCGGCCAGGGCGGCGCACCTGCGTCCTCCGGAGCGTCCCGGCCATGATCGCGAGCGCTGGACCGCGCCGCTGGGCGGCTGCGCTGCGCTGGGGCGCAGCCGCACTGGTCGTCGCAGCAGTGCATGGCGGGGCAGGCTGGCTCGCGCTGAACTGGAAGCCGGCCAGCGCGGAGGCCGCCGCCGGCGCGCCCGAGCCCGCCATCATGATCGAGCTTGCCGCCGTCTCGGTCGCGCCCGAGGCCCCGGCCGAGACCCTGCCGCCCGCGCCCGAGCGCGTCGAGCCGGAGACGCCGTCCGAGCCGGTCAAGGAGACGCCGCCGCCTGAAACCGAGCTGCCTCCGCCGCCGGAGCCTATCGTGGAGCCCCCGGCCGAGCCCCCGCCGCCCGAACCAATCCCCGAGCCGACGCCGGTGCAGGTCCCCGAACCCGAGATCAGGCTGCCGGAGCTGCCCGCTATCCCCGACACGCTCGCGGTCCTCGCGCCGCCACCGCCGCCGCCGCTGCCGCTGCCGCTGCCGCCCAGGGAGATCCAGAAGCCGGTCGAGCGCAAGCCTGCGCCCAAGCCCCGCGTGGTCGAGCGCAAGCCGGTCGAGCGCCCGCGCCAGCGTCAGGCCGCCGCCCCGCCGCCGGCGCCACTGCAGGCCTCGGCCCCGAACCCGGCCGCGACGGGCGCTGCCGCGCAGCCCTCGATCTCGACCGCGAGCTGGCGCGGCTCGCTAATCGCCCATCTCAACCGCTACAAGCGTTTTCCGGGTGGCGCCCAGCCAGGAACCGTCCAGGTCGCCTTCGCGATCGATCGCTCCGGCAACGTCCTCTCGGCCCGCCTGGCCGGCTCCTCAGGCGATCCCGCCCTCGACCAGGAAGCCGTCGCCATGATCCGCCGCGCCAGCCCGGTGCCGGCCCCACCTACGAGCCTCGGCGGTGGAACGATCTCGCTTGCCGTGCCGGTTCGATTTTCGCGTTAGCTAAACTCCCTTATCATCGGACGTGTCAGGCTGCTGAGCTTGGGTCTTCAGTAGGACGCTCGGAAGCAGACCTTTCGGACGTCAGCTAGGGGCCACCTCCGGCTGCTTGACCTTTTGGCGTCAGCGGGCTGCCGGGAAGCAGACGTTCCAAACGTCAGCTCGGGGCCAAACTTGCCCGTCCGACAGATATCGCCATGTCCAAAGCGCGCTGGCAACGTCTCGGACAATAGTGCCCTTGACATGCTCACCTTGTGGCCGATGCGGTCGATATAGGGGACGATCAGGTTGAGGCCGGCACTCAGCGTGCGCGAATAGCGGCCGAAACGCTCGACCGTGTAGTTGTAGCCCTGCGGCACCGTTTTCACGAGGAAAGCGATGGTGATGACGACCAGCATCACCAGCACGACGACGAAGATGCTGAAACCCGAGAGCGTGTCCATGAGGTGAGCGTCTCCTGCCGCCATGCCCGCTGCGCCGCAGCCCGGCGGCATGAAACCTGACGATTGCGACGGGTGAATGCAAGGTCGCGCGGGTGCCGCCGGGCTTGTTCGCCGACTTGGCAGAACTTCGCTGCCCAGGGCTCATGCGTGGCAGAATCGGCTCCGGGTGTGGCTGCCGAACCCGCGATTACGGTTCACATCGCGCCGCGCTTCCCGCATGATCGGGAATCTCTGGAGAGCCGCACCATGTCCGATCCGCGCCTGCCGATTCTCGCCGAACTCGAGAAGAAGATCCTCTGGCTCGCCTCCTGGACGATCCACAACGCCAACCATCTGCGCGACAGCGCCGACGGGATGAAGGTGGGCGGCCACCAGGCCTCTTCCGCCTCGCTGGCGACGATCATGACGGCGCTTTACATGGCGGCGCTGCGCCCGCAGGACCGCGTGGCGGTGAAGCCGCACGCCTCGCCGATCTTCCATGCGATCAACTATCTGATGGGTCTGCAGACCCGCGAGAAGCTCGAGAATTTCCGCGGCTACAAGGGCGCGCAGAGCTATCCTTCCCGCACCAAGGACATCGACGACGTCGATTTCTCGACGGGCTCGGTGGGCTTAGGCGTGGCGCAGACGCTGTTCTCCTCGCTGACGCAGGATTATGTCCGCGCTCATGGTTGGGGTCTGGCGCGTCCCGAGGGCCGGATGGTCTCGCTGATCGGCGACGCCGAACTCGACGAGGGCAACATCTTCGAGGCCCTGATGGAGGGCTGGAAGCACGGCCTGCGCAACACCTGGTGGGTGATCGACTACAACCGCCAGTCGCTCGACGCGGTCATCCGCGAGGGACTCTACGACCGCTTCGAGACGATGTTCCGCAATTTCGGCTGGGATGTCGTGACGCTGAAATACGGCTCGCTGCAGCAGGCCGCCTTCAAGGAAAAGGGCGGCGAGCGGCTGAAGGCCTGGATCGATTCCTGCCCGAACCAACTCTATTCGGCGCTGACCTTCCAGGGCGGCGCGGCCTGGCGCAAGCGGCTGATGGACGATCTCGGCGACCAGGGGCCGGTGACGCAGCTGATCGAGCGCCGCTCGGACGCCGAGCTCTCGAAGCTGATGTGCAATCTCGGCGGGCACGACCTGCCCTCGATCCTCGAGGCGTTCGAGGCGATCGACCATGACCGGCCGGTCTGCTTCCTGGCCTACACCGTCAAGGGCTTCGGCCTGCCGCTGGCCGGGCACAAGGACAACCATGCCGGGCTGATGACCAAGGAGCAGATGGAGGGCTTCCGGGCTGCCAATGGCGTCCGCCCCGGTCATGAATGGGATCTGTTCGAGGGGCTCTCGCTTCCCGAGAGCGAGATCCGCGCCTTCCTCGACCGCGTCCCCTTCTTTGCCGAGGGGCGCCGGCGGCTGAGCGCGCCGGCGCTACCGGTGCCGGCCAAGCTCGAGGCCGGCATCCAGCCGGTGATGTCGACGCAGATGGGCTTCGGCAAGATCCTCGACGAACTTGCCAAGGCGGGCGGGCCGCTGGCGGACCGGATCGTGACGACGGCGCCGGACGTCACGGTCTCGACCAATCTCGGCCCGTGGGTGAACCGGCGCGGGCTCTTCGCCAAGGCCTCGATGGCCGACACCTTCAAGGACGAGCGCATCCCCTCGATGCAGAAATGGGAGTTCTCGCCCAAGGGCCAGCATGTCGAGCTCGGCATTGCCGAGATGAACCTGTTCATCAATCTTTCGGCGCTCGGCCTCTCGCACGCCACCTTCGGCGAGCGGCTGATCCCGATCGGCACGCTCTACGACCCCTTCATCTCGCGCGGGCTCGATGCGCTGAACTATGCCTGCTACCAGGATGCGCGTTTCATGGTGGTGGCGACGCCTTCGGGCGTGACGCTGGCGCCGGAAGGCGGGGCGCATCAATCGATCGCGACGCCGCTGATCGGCATGAGCCAGGACGGTCTCTGCGCCTTCGAGCCGGCCTTTGTCGACGAGCTGGCGGTGATGATGCGCTGGTCCTTCGCGTACCTGCAGAAGGATGGCGAGGGTGATCCGGACGAGCGCACCTGGCTGCGCGACGAAACCGGCGGCTCGGTCTATTTGCGCCTCTCGACGCTGCAGCTGGAGCAGCCGCAGCGGGCGATGACCCCCGAGCTCGAAAGCGACATCATCGACGGGGCCTATTGGCTGCGGAAGCCGGGTCCCAACGCCTCGGTCGTGATCGCCTATACCGGGGCCGTCGCGGCGGAGGCGATCAAGGCGGTCGGGTTGCTCGGCGAGGACCGGCGCGATGTCGGCCTGCTCGCGATCACCTCGGCCGACCGGCTCAATGCCGGCTGGCAGGCGGCCGAGAGGGCGCGCCAGCGTGGGAACCACCGCGCCACCAGCCATGTCGAGCGGCTGCTCGGCGATCTCTCACGCGATTGCGGCATCGTCTCGGTGCTGGACGGGCATCCCGCGACGCTGGCCTGGCTCGGCAGCGTGCATGGCCACAAGCAGAAGGCGCTCGGCGTCGAGCATTTCGGCCAGACTGGCACCGTCGCGGATCTCTACCGGCATTTTGGCATCGACGCGAACGCGATCGTCCATGCTGCGCAGGCGGCGGCGCCGGGCCGGCCGGTGCGCTATCTGAAGGCTTTGCCTTAAGGCGCCCAACGCCATTCTCGGGCGGCGCGTAGCGCCGACCCGAAAATCTCATGATGCGAAAGAGCTGGTTTTCGAGATGGTCGGGTCAAGCCCGACCATGACGGTGGCCTTGTGCTCAGAAGCGCGGCGTCGAGAAGGTGTTTGCGAAGGGGTTGGTGCCGGCGCCGATGCGGCCGGGCAGGGTGTCCTCACCATAGAAGCTGCCGAAGCTGGCATAGGTCGGCGTCGCGCCCATGTGCTGGCTGGCGTAGCGGTTCATCGAGCCAACCGGGACGACGTTGCCGAGATCGAAATAGCTGCGCTTCTGCACGGTCACGCGCAGCGGGCCGCGGCGGTTCTGTGCTTCCGCGAAGGAGACCCACACGGTCGACGCCGCGACGGAGAGGGCGAAAACGGCGGCGAGACGCTTGAGCGAACCCATGGCGACGACATCTCCAGAACAGCGGCGATCCGCTTGGTGCGAGAACGAGACTCTATGGTGAATCCTAGACTACCGTAGTTAACGATTTTGTCAGCGCGGCCACAGCGGAAATGTGTCGCCGGAGCCGCCGGCCATGCCGACGACGCCGCCCTTGCGGTCCCGGACAACCCGCCGCGTGCCGGGCGGGTAGAAGGTTGTGTTCTGGCACAGGGCGGGCTGGCTCGCGCGGCCCGCGAGATAGGCCAGGGCCATCGATTCGCGTCGCCCGGATTCGAGCTTCAGCCGGTCGATCAGGCAGGCGAGGGAGGCCGCGTTGGCGTCCTGCTGACCGGCGGCGCAGTAATAGCCGCCGAGGGCGAAGGCGGATGTCTCGAAGGCGTTGCGGAAGACGATGCAGGTCCGCACGCGGCCGTCGAACTCCTGATAGATCAGGTCGCGGCCGGTGAAGGCCCCCCAGCGGGTCGTCATCGTGTAGTGCGGCCCGCCGACGCGCGGACGCAGCACGCGCAGAGGCTCGAACTGCCAGAACAGCGGGGTGGTCAGGGTGAAGGGCCGGCCGGCCTCGTCGGGGTCCGCCAGGACGAGTGCGGCGAAGGCCTCGCCCGTGCCCGGCCCGCCGAACTGCCAGCCTTCCTCGCGGCCCCGCGTCGGGTGGGTGGCGACGAGCGGCGTCCCCCGCAGGCCCGACGGCTCGATCGCCCAGGAAAAGGCGGGCTGCCCCCGTCCGATGGCTGGCATCTTGCCGTAGAGCCACCAGGCCAGGAGCAGGATCAGCAGGAAGACAGCGGCGCCGAGGGCGAGAAACAGAAAGCGTGCGACGCCCAGCGCCGCCGTTCCCGTGGCTTCGATCACGGCCATGGCGCGTGGGGCTTCGGCCGTCATGGTCAGCGCTTCTCGGGGCGACGCGCCGCCGCCGGGGGCGACGCGGTCTTCGTCCGCAGAGCGGGGGTGGGGGCGTCGGCGTCGAGCCAGGAGACCTTGCGCCCGCTGGCGGAGAGGCGGGGCGGCGCACAGCCCGGCTGGCGATTCAGCTCGCTGCGCGCGAAGGCGCCGCGCAGGGCGGGATCCTCGCCGGCATTCAGGAGATCGATGCGATCGATCAGGCAGACGAGCTGGCGGCGGTCGGCCGGCTTGCCCTCGCCGCCACACCACCATCCGCTCAGGGCCAGCGGCACGGTTCCGCCCTCCATCCGGAAGGCGATGCAGGCGCGGCCGGATGCCCCGTCGCTCAGCGTCACATCGGCGGCCTCGACCGGGCCGAAACGCGTCTCGATGGCGGCCGGCAGGCTGCTGCGCTGCACCGACAGGCCGCGCGCCGCGGCCATGCGCACCAGCGCGACGATGAAGGGTCGGGACAGCTCGGCGCGCTCGTGCTGCACGGCGAGCCGCAAGGCGAGATGCGGCTTCGGCTCGCCAAAGTTGCCGAAGCTGAGAAGATCCTCGCGCCGCGTTCCGTCCGCGCTGCGGCGCGCGTCGAGCACGGCCGGCTGGCGCTCCAGTTCCGGCGATTCCAGGCCGAAGATCGGGATCGGCCGGGCGATGGCGACCCAGCTCTCCTGGTCCGCCGCGCCGGTGCGTCGGGGCGTGGTCGACCCGGCAGGCGGCAGCGGCGCCGGCTCCGAAAGTGTGGAGTAAGAGGAGATGGTCGCCTCGCTCTGCGAGGACAGGGCCGTGACCAAGGCGCCGGCCGCGCCGATGCCGGCCGCGGCAGCCAGACCGCGCCAAAGGAGGCCGGTGGTCAGGCGGAAGGCCGGCAGGCGCAGGACGCGCCGGACCGTGGATGCGAGGCGGCCGAGCGCCCGGACGACGTCTTCGATGCGGTCAGCGCCGCGGATGAGCGCCGCAGTCACGTCGAAGCGGGCAAGCCTCGCGCCGAGGCCGGCCGGCAGCGCTCGAAGGCGCGCGAAGCCTGCCGACGCGAGGGGGCGTCGCAGCTTTTCGGCCCAGGGCCGCATCACCAACAGGAACTGACCCGACGCCACGCGCAAACCATCCGCCTCCGCCGCCGAACCCGCGGCCTCGCCCGCGCCGAAGGTGGGCGAGGGGCGGTCAGCAGGCCGTTACCGGCGCAGCGGTTTCGCGATGCAGCGTGAATCGTTGGTCAACGCACAGGGTTAACGCGCCGGTGCGCAGACCGTCCCGCGGGCGCTTCGATTGACTTTTGCGCGTCCAGGGTGTTCTCACAGGCGATGTCGCGCCGGGCACAGTTCCGCGCGCGACAACGCGATGTCTTCAGCCCTTCGGGATTGGCCTCTGTGACCGTCCGTCAGACGACGAAACGCACGACCAAAACGGCGACCGGGACCACCGGCACGCTGCGCTGAAACTCGCCTCGGTTCCGGGTCCCTCTCCCCCCGGCGGGGGCTGACGCCGGACCCGCCCCTTCATCGGGCGGACGGTGCCGAGGGGGAGACCAACCGGGATCATCCGAAAGGAACATCATCATGAGCTTCAAGGTCGCGATCGTCGGCGCCACGGGGAATGTGGGCCGCGAGATGCTGGACATCCTGGCCGAGCGGGCCTTCCCGGTCAGCGAGGTCGTCGCGCTGGCCTCCTCGCGCTCCGTCGGCACCGAGGTCTCCTTCGGCGACCGTACGCTGAAGTGCCGCGCGCTTGAGCATTACGATTTCTCCGACACGGATATCTGCCTGATGTCGGCCGGCGGCGAGGTCTCGAAGGCGTGGTCGCCCAAGATCGGCCAGCAGGGTTGCGTCGTGATCGACAACTCCTCGGCCTGGCGCATGCACCCCGACGTGCCGCTGATCGTGCCGGAGGTGAACGCCGCCGCCACGGCCGGCTTCACCAAGATGAACATCATCGCCAATCCGAACTGCTCGACCGCGCAGCTCGTCGTGGCGCTGAAGCCTCTGCACGAGAAGTACGGCGTCAAGCGCGTCGTCGTCTCGACCTATCAGTCGGTCTCCGGCGCCGGCAAGGAGGGCATGGACGAGCTCTTCAACCAGACGCGCGCCGTGTTCTCGGCCGGCGAGGTGACCAGCAAGAAGTTCCCCAAGCGGATCTCCTTCAATCTCATTCCGCAGATCGACGTCTTCATGGAGGACGGCTTCACCAAGGAAGAGTGGAAGATGATGGTCGAGACCAAGAAGATCCTCGACCCCAAGATCAAGCTGACCGCGACCTGCGTGCGTGTGCCGGTCTTCATCGGCCATTCCGAAAGCGTCAACATCGAGTGCGAGAAGCCGGTCACGGCCGACGAGGCACGCGAGGTGCTGCGTTCGGCGCCGGGTCTGCTCGTGATCGACAAGCACGAGCCGGGTGGCTACATCACGCCCCATGAGGCGGCCGGCGAGGACGCGACCTACATCTCCCGCATCCGCGAGGACAATACGGTCGAGAACGGCCTGGCCTTCTGGTGCGTCTCCGACAATCTGCGCAAGGGCGCGGCGCTGAACGCGGTGCAGATCGCCGAGGTGCTGATCAACCGCAAGCTGATCCAGCCGCGGCAGAAGGCGGCCTGAGCCGCACCGTCAGCGCGATCAGACGACGGCGAGGCGGGCCCCTGCGGCCCGCCTTTTCCGTTGCGCCTGTCCGCTGCATGTGCGCCGTCCGTTCTTTGCGCAACCGATCGCCGGCAAAGCTCTCTAGGATCGCAGTCCCCGCCGCTGCGATTCTGCCGTGCCGAACGCTCCCCAGACCGAACCGCCGCCTCCTGTGCTGCCCGCTGCCCCGCTGCCCATGCGCAGGGACGCGCCGCTGCGCGGCATCGCCTTCGTGCTGCTGGCGAGCATCTTCCTGACCTCGGCCGACATGGTCTCCAAGCTGCTCACGCAGCAAATCTCGCCGCTGCAGGTCAGCTGGCTTCGCTACTGCACCTTCACCCTGATCATGCTCGGCATCGTCTGGCGCAGCGGGGGGCTCGCCCGCCTGTCGACCCAGCGCCCGACGCTGCAGGTCCTGCGCGGGATCGGCCTCCTGGCGTCGTCCGTGCTCTTCGTGATGGCGCTGCGCTACATGCCTCTGGCGGACGCGACTGCGACCGGCTTCGTCGCGCCACTCTTCGTCACCGCGCTGTCGATCCCGATCCTGCGCGAAACGATCGGCTGGCGGCGCTGGACCGCGACGCTGGTCGGCTTCGCCGGAGTGCTGATCGTGGTGCGGCCGGGCGGTGCGGGGTTCCAGATCGCCTCGCTGCTGGCGGTTGCCTCGGCCCTGTCATGGGCCTTCGCGATGATCATGACGCGGATGATGAGCCGCACCGAGAGTCCGCTGACGACGCTGGCCTATTCGGCCCTGGTCGGCCTCTGCCTGCTCAGCCTCGCGGTTCCCTTCGTCTGGACGCCGGTGACGCCGACCGTCCTCGCGATGGGCATGTTCGTCGGACTGTCCTCGACCATGGGCCACTGGCTGATCGTGCTGGCCTATCGCCATGGCGATGCCTCGCTGCTGGCGCCCTTCTCCTATATCCAGCTGCTGTGGGCCTCGCTCTTCGGTCTTTTCGTCTTCAGCGTGCTGCCCGATCTCTGGACGCTCGTCGGCGCCGTGATCATTGCGGGCTCGGGGCTCTACACCGCCCATCGCGAGCGCATCAAGGCGCGCGAGGCGGGCTGAGCGTGGCGCGCAGGGCCGGAGTGGCGTAGCGCGCCAGGAACATCGCGACCGCTTCATCGACCACCCGCCGGATCTCGGCTTCCGAGGGCGGTCGAGGGTCCGCATTGAACAGGCGGGGACGCAGCAGGGTCGCCTGGCAGAGATCGATGAACTGGCTGGCCGCGAGAAAGCTGTCGTCGATTGCAAGATCGCCCGCCGCGACGCGACCTTCCAAAAAGGCACCGAGACGCTGCCCGCCGAGCAGCGGGCCGCGTTCGTAAAAGGCGCGGCCGATCTCCGGCATGCGCTCGGCCACGCCGAGCACGATCCGGTGAGCGCTCAGCGAGAACGGATCGGTCAGAAGCCTGATCAGATTGGCGCCAAACCCCGCCAGCGCCCGCGGCAAATCGGGATGCTCCGTGAGCGCATCGTAGATGTGCTGGCGGTGCTTTTCCCGTTCGCGCTCGATCAGCGCGACGAAGAGATGCTCCTTGTCCTCGAAATAGACATAGAGCGTGCCCTTGGAGACGCCGGCGGCGGCGGCGATTTCGTTCATGCTCGCGGCGTCGAAACCCTGGGCGTGGAAGATCGCCTGCGCGCCATCGAGAATCTGGCGACGCTTTTCGGGATCCATCCCCGCGACCCGACGGTTGCGGGCTGCGGCTTTGGGCCGTCGATCGGCCGTTCTGTTCATCGGTTCCATCCGTCAGGCGCAGGACGCATCTGCAAAATCATCGAACCGCCTGGTTCGATTCGCTCTTGATATGCCGCGAGACGCGGGCTAGTTCAATATCAATCGAACCGCTTGGTTCGAATTGTTCGTGATCGGGAAGATCCCATGGCTGCCGAAATCCTGCCTGAGGCGCGCGGCGAGGTGCGGCGCGACCGTTTGAAACTGGTCGAACCGGCGAAGGCGGCTCCGGACGCTGCCCCCGCGGGGGTCGAGGCGCGCCGCGCTGGCGAGACGGCGCCGGAGGCAGACAGCACGTCCGCATCGAAGCCATCGCCCCGCAGATCCATGATCCGCCGCGCGGGACTGGCGCTGGTCGGCACCGCCCTGCTGGGCGCCGGACTCTGGTTCGGGGCCGACTGGTGGTTCAATGGCCGCTTCATCGTCTCGACCGACGATGCCTATGTCGGCGCCGAGATGGCGACGATCTCGGCCAAGCTCTCGGCCAATGTCACGAGCGTCAGCGTCACCCAGAACCAGGAAGTGAAGGCGGGGCAGCCGCTCGTCGCCCTCGACGATGGCGACTGGCGGCTCGCGCTCGACAGCGCACGCGCCAAGACCGCCACGGCTCTGGCGACGCTCGCGCGCATCGACAGCCAGATCGAGGCCGGGCAGGCAAGTCTGCAGCAGGCCCAGGCGCAGGAGGTCTCGGCCCAGGCTGGCGTCACCCGCACGGTGGCCGATTTCGAGCGCGCCAGCAGTCTCGCCGCCAAGTCCTATGGCTCCCAGGCGACGCTGGATGCAGCGACGGCCGCGCGCGATCAGGCGAAGGCCTCGCTCGGCAGCGCCGTGGCCGGCGTCGCCGCCGCACAGGCCAATGTCGAGGTGCTGAAGGCCCAACGGGTCGAGGCGGCAAGGCAGGTCGAGGAGCTGAAGATCGCCGAGCAGAAGGCGGAGCGCGACCTCGGCTTCACCCGCGTCACGGCGCCGATCTCGGGGCTCGTCGCGAACACGAATGTGCAGCTCGGCGACCTCGTCAGCGCCGGCAAGCGGCTGATGTCGATCGTGCCGCTGGACCAGGTCTATGTGGATGCCAATTTCAAGGAGACGCAGGTCGGGCCGCTGAAGATCGGCGACAGGGCGACGATCACGGTCGATGCGCTGCCAGGCCAGGTCTTCGAAGGGCGCGTCAGCGGCATCAGCGGCGGCACCGGCTCGGTCTTCACGCTGCTGCCGCCTGACAACGCGACCGGCAATTTCACGAAGATCGTCCAGCGCGTGCCGGTTCGCATCGCCCTCGCCCCCGAGGCCACGGCGCGCCATGTGCTGCGGCCCGGCATGTCGGTGGTGGTCAGGATCGATCCGCGGCCTTCAGGGCAGCGCTGACGGGCCGAGCAACCCGCAACCGTCATCCCGGGCGACCGCAGGGAGACCCGGGATCCATGCCTGAACCTCACCAATCCATGCTCCGGCATGGATCCCGGATCGGCGCCGCTGACGCGGCTTGTCCGGGATGACGAGGAGGTTCACGAGAAGGAACGGCCGCCATGGCCACCGCGACCCTGACCAGCCCGGCGGGCAGCCCGCCGGCCGACGACGCCATTCCGATGCGCCGGATCTTTGCCTTCGTGGCGATGGTCTTCGGCATGTTCATGGCGATCCTCGACATCCAGATCGTCTCGGCTTCGCTGGCGGAGATCCAGGCCGGCCTCTCGGCCTCTTCGGACGAGATCGCCTGGGTGCAGACGGCCTATCTGATCGCGGAAGTGATCATGATTCCGCTCTCCGGCTATCTCAGTCGGGCGCTGTCGACCCGCGTTTTCTTCACCATCGCCGCGGCCGGCTTCACCATCGCCAGCGTGCTCTGCGCGATGTCGTCCTCGATCAACGAGATGATCCTGTGGCGGGCGGTCCAGGGCTTCATCGGCGGCGGCATGATCCCCGGCGTCTTCGCCGCCGCCTTCACGATCTTCCCGGCCTCCAAGCGTCCCGTCGTCTCGCCGCTGATCGGGCTGGTGGCGACGCTGGCGCCGACGATCGGCCCCACCGTTGGCGGCTATCTCAGCAGCGCATTCTCCTGGCACTGGCTGTTCCTGGTCAATGTCGTGCCCGGCATCGGCGTCACCATCGCCGCCTGGACGCTGATCGATTTCGACAAGCCGCAGAAGGGGCTGTTGAAGCGCTTCGACTGGCTCGGCCTGCTCGGGATGGCGGGCTTCCTCGGCAGCCTCGAATATGTGCTGGAGGAAGGCACACGGCTGGACTGGTTCGAAAGCCACGAGATCGTCTTCTTCACCGTCGTCATGGTCTTCGGCGCGGTGCTGTTCTTCTGGCGCGCTCTGACGCGGGACGATCCCTTGGTCGATCTCTACGCCTTCACCAACCGCAACTTCGCCTTCGGCTCGCTGTTCTCCTTCTGCATGGGCATCGGCCTCTACGGGCTGACCTATCTCTACCCGGTCTATCTCGGGCGCATCCGCGGCTATGACGCGCTCCAGATCGGCGAGACGATGTTCGTCACGGGCCTATGCATGTTTTTGACGGCTCCCATCGCCGGCAAGCTCTCCGCCAAGATCGATCCGCGCGTGCAGATGATGATCGGCTTTGCGGGCTTCGCGCTCGGCACCTGGATCGCCAGCGGCATCACCGCGGACTGGGATTTCCACGAACTGCTCGCGCCGCAGATCCTGCGCGGCGTCTCGCTGATGCTGTGCATGGTGCCGATCAACAATCTCGCGCTCGGCACGCTGCCGCCTGCGCAGCTCAAGAACGCGTCGGGGCTCTACAACCTCACGCGCAATCTCGGCGGCGCGGTCGGGCTCGCGCTGATCAACACGATGCTCAACAACCGGACCGACCTCCACATCGCACGGCTGCACGAGCACGTCGCGGCCGGCCGGCAGGTGGCGGAGGAGGCGATCGCCCAGACGATGCAGCGCTTCCTCGACTATGGCGACGCGGCCGAGCAGATGGCGCTCGCGCTGATCAACCAGAGGGCTCACAAGCAGGCGCTGATCCTGGCCTTCGGCGACGTCTTCCTCGGGCTGACCTGCATCTTCGCGGCGCTCGTCGCGCTGGCGCTGTTCATGCGCAAACCCCCGGCCGCGCAGCCCGGTGCCGGTGGCGGCCACTGAGAGCCGAGCCGCCGCGGGACCGGGGTGCGGGGCGGGATGCCGCAGCCCCTGCGATTGACAAGCGGGCCTCACTTCGACAAATAATAGAGCAATATCAGTAGTTTAGATGTTTTCTAAACTACGCGCCGCAAAGCCGGCGATGTGGAAGGCGTCTTCGATGAGTTTTTCGTCCCCGAAGGATCAGACCGCGCAGCGGGCCATGGCCGACCAGATTCCCTGGCCGCAGAAGAGCCCGGCCTCCTGCCCGATCAGTGCCGTGAAGGCGCGGCTGCGGACGGCCGGCCTGCGGCCGACACGCCAGCGCATGGCGCTGGGCTGGCTGCTCTTCGCCAAGGGCGACCGCCATGTCAGCGCCGAGATGCTCTATGAGGAGGCGCTGCGCGCTCGCGAGCCGCTCTCGCTCGCCACCGTCTACAACACGCTGCGCCAGTTCTCCGAGGCCGGGCTGCTGCGCCAGGTTTCGGTCTCCGGGCCGAAAACCTTCTTCGACACCAATGTCTCCGAGCATCACCATTTCTACAACGAAGATGACGAGACGGTCGTCGACATCCCGGGCTCGACGATTCAGGTCGCCGGGCTGCCCGAGGCGCCGGAGGGCATGATGATCTCCTCGGTCGAGGTCATCGTGCGCCTGCGCCGCGCCGACGGTCAGGAGATCGAGACCCGCACCACCGAGCATCGCGGCCATGAGGGCCGGGTCGCAGCGGGCGGACACTGATGATCGTCTGCTCCTGCAACGTCCTGTCCTGCCATCAGATCAAGGGCACCATCGCCCCTGACGGCACGGGCCCGCGGACGGCGGGAGAAGCCTATGACTGCCTCGGCTGCAGCCCCGATTGCGGGCGCTGCGCCCGCGAGGTGCGCGCCATCCTCGCGGAGGCGCGGGCGGCCTGCATGACACAGTGCGGTTCCTGCGCGGCGCGCGACATCGAGTGCACGGTCCACGTCGCCGTTGGGCAGATGATGGACGGGCTCGACGCCGAGAACGACCTCGCCGCCTGAGCCCGCCAACGGGGCCGGCTGCGATATTGGTCCTTCCCTTTCGGGACGCGCTATCCTACATTAGGATCATTCTAATGTAACGGGGGAGCCTCAGTGCCATGAAGGGTGACAAGAAGGTCATCGAATACCTCAACAAGGGGCTTCGCTCCGAGCTGACGGCGATCAACCAGTACTGGCTGCACTATCGGATCCTCGACAATTGGGGTCTGAAGGAGATGGCCAAGACCTGGAAGAAGGAATCGATCGAGGAAATGGTCCATGCCGACCGCTTCGTCGACCGCATCCTCTTCCTCGAGGGCTTCCCGAACATGCAGACGCTCGATCCGCTGCGGATCGGCGAGAACGTCAAGGAAGTGATCGAGGCCGATCTGAAGGCCGAGATCGAGGCCCGCGCGCTCTATCAGGAAGCGGCGAGCTATTGCCGCGAGGTCGGCGACTACCCGTCCGAGGACCTGTTCAAGGCCCTGATGAAGGACGAGGAAGGCCATATCGACTTCCTCGAGACGCAGCTCGACCTCATCGGCCGCATCGGCATCGAGCTCTACACCCAGAAGCATATGGGCGGTCTCGACGAGGACCACTGAGCCTCCAGCCGTTTGGGCAGGATCTTGCGAAGCCGGTTCCGCGATGCGGGGCCGGCTTTGTCATGAGCGGCACGTGTTGATCAACCTGCGTCGTCCAGCGCGGTTTTCCTGGAATTTTGGAAGTAGGCTGTCATCCCGGACGCAGCGAAGCGGAGATCCTGGATCCATACCGGAGCGCTGGTGAGGGAGGTTCCGGAATGGGTCCGGGGTCACGCCCGGGACGACCGCGTGTTTCCACGTCACATCATTCAACGAGGATGATCTCAGGAGGGCGATGCGGGTGATGACAACCGCCACAGTGATCTCGGTGAGCGCGGCGATGGGACATCGCTTCAGCAAGCCGGTTCAGGACTCGATCCGCCTGCTCGCCGGGCTCGGCGTCGAGGGCGATGCCCATTGCGGCGAGACGGTGAAGCACCGCTCGCGGGTCGCAGTCGATCCGACGCAGCCCAATCTCCGGCAGGTCCATCTCATCCACGCCGAACTCCTCGACGAGCTGAACGCCGCCGGCTTCGACGTCGCGCCGGGGCAGATGGGCGAGAACCTGCTGACGCGCGGGCTCGACCTGCTGGGCCTGCCGGTCGGCGCCCGACTGAGGTTTGGGCAGCAGGCGCTGGTCGAGATCACCGGCCTGCGCAACCCCTGCGCCCAGATCGAGGCCTTCCGGCCCGGCCTGCTCGCCGCCGTTCTGGGGCGCGATGCGGAAGGCCGGCTCGTGCGCAAGGCCGGCATCATGGGCATCGTGCTGGAGGGCGGGGCGGTCGCGCCGGGGGATGCTATCGCGGTCACGCTGCCGGCCCTGCCGCACCGGGCGCTGGAGCGGGTGTGAGGCCGCAGCGGGTTCGTCCCGTGCTTTACGGCTCCAACGTGGCCGTCGCCGCCCATAAAGAAACCCGCCGGCGCGAACCGGCGGGTCTGATCGTTGGGCGGTGCGGGAGCGTCAGATGTAGCTGACGTTCGCCGCTTCGGGGCCCTTCTTGCCGGCGCGAATCGAGAAGCGCACGCGCTGCCCGTCCATCGGCGGCTGAAGGCCGCTGCGGCTCAGCGAGGAGACGTGCAGGAACACGTCGGCGCCGCCCTGGTCGGGCGCGATGAATCCGAAGCCGCGCTCCGCGTTGAAGAACTTCACGGCGCCGTCGAAGGGGCCTTCCATCGGGCCGCTGTCGCGGTTGCCGAAGCCGCCACGATCGGAATAGCCGCCGCGATCGCCGCCACCATAACCGCCGCGGTCGCCGCGATCGGCATAGCCGCCACCGCCGCCATAGCCGCCGCCGAAATCGTCACGCGGGGCGCGCGGCGCCCGCGGGGCAGTCTGCGTCGCGGTCGAGGCGTCGATCTCGTGCACGGCCACCACCTGCAGGCCGCGGCGGCCCTCGCCGAGGTCGGCGATGATCGTCGCGCCGGGAAGCAGGTCCTGCTGGTCGAGCGGGCCGATCGCAGAAATGTGAAGGAAAACGTCGCCCGAACCGTCGGAGGGCGACGCGAAACCGAACCCCTTCTCGGGATCGAACCATTTGACCTTGGCTTCGATATTTTCGTGCGTGACAAAAGGCTGGGCGGCAGGAGGCTTGCGACGATCGTACATGGAGCTTCGAGGCTGAGTGAGCGGGAAATCGCAATCTAGCGCAAGTAAAGCGTGGCGTCATCGGGGGTGAAGCGTAATTTATTGCCGTCCTGAGCCCATTCCGGAGGAAGCGTCGTGCAAGCGCACCGGTGCTTTGCCGGCACAAGCCTTCATTCGACCCGGTCGGCCCGCGCCAGCACGGCCCGCAACAGCACGTCGAGACCCGGTTCGAGGTCCTCGCGCGAGCAGAACTCCCCGTTATTGTGGGTGATGCCGCCCCGGCACGGTGTGAAGATCATCGTGGTGGGGGCGTGGCGCGCGACGAAATAGGCGTCGTGCCCGGCCTGGCTCAGAATGTCGCGGTGGCGATATCCCCGGGCGCTGGCGATGCCGCGGACCTGCTCGACGAGTTCGGGCGCGAAGATGTTTCCACCCCATTGCCAGATATCGAGGATCTCGACGCTGCAGTCCGCCTTCGCCGCCGATTCGTAAGCCGCGCGGCGCATCGCCTCGGCCATCACGGCGGAGGTGGTGGGGTCCGGATGGCGAACGTCGCCGACCGCCTGGGCCCAGTCGGAGAGGATGCCGGGCTTGTTCGGCCAGGCGACGAGGCGGGCGGCGGTCGCCTTGCCGCCCGTGCCGGCATGGACCCAGCCGAGATCGTCGACCGCGACGAGGAAGCGCGCGCCGGCAATGAGCGCGTTCTTGCGCCACTCCATCGGCCAGGGGCCGGTATGGGCGGTCTCGCCCCTGAACTCGATCAGCATGCCGGTGGAGGGAAAGCCGCCGGTGACGACGCCGACCTGCATGCCCTCGCGATCGAGGATGGGCCCCTGCTCGATATGGAGTTCGTAATAGGCGTCGAAGGCATGGGGCGTCTCCTCCATCTCGCCGCGATAGCCGATGCGGGCGAGCTCGTCGCCGAGCCGGCGGCCCTCCTCGTCGACGCGTCCATGGGCCCAGTCGAGCGTATAGGCGCCGGTGAAGGTGCCCGATCCCACCATGGGCGGCGAGAAGCGCGCGCCTTCCTCGTTGGTCCAGTTGACCAGCTCGATCGGCCGGCGGGTGCGATGGCCGATCGTGTCGAGCGCCCGGCAGACCTCGAGCCCGCCGAGAACGCCGAGAATGCCGTCGAAGCGGCCGCCATTGAACTGGGTGTCGAGATGGCTGCCCATCACCACCGGCGGCAGATTGTCGTCCGTGCCGGCGCGGCGCGCGAAGATGTTGCCGATGCCGTCGATGCGGACGGAGAGCCCGGCCTCGCGGCACCAGGCGACGAACTGGTCGCGAACCTCCCTGTCCGCATCGGAGGCGGCGAGGCGCGAGAGGCCGCCGGGCCGGCCGGGCCCGATCTCGGCGGAGCGCTCCATCGTCGCCCAGAAGCGGTCCATGTCGATGCGGGCGGGGGCGGTCATGTCCATGGCGTCGTCTTCGGTTGGGGCGGCTCGCCCGGTGCGGGCGCGTCCCTGACTATCGTGGCAGAGCCGGGCAGCGGGCAATGCCCGCCGCCGCGGGGAACCCATCCGCCGCCGCATGGGTTTGCCATCGGCGAAGCTGGCGGGGGCCCTGATGAGATTGCTGAAGAACCGGCTCGTCATCGCGATCGTGTCGGCAGTACTCGGCGCGGTCGGCTGGCTGGTGGCAGAGAACCTGATCCCGGAACGAAAGGATCTGGGGAAGCCGCTGCCGCATCATCTTGCAGCGGGGGACCCCCAGTTCGGCCGGTCGATGGCCGCGCTGTTCGGCTCGAACATGCTGCCCGGCAACCGCATCGAAACGCTCGTCAACGGCAACGAGATCTTCCCGGCGATGCTGAAGGCGCTGCGCGGGGCGACCCAGACCATCACTTTCGAAACCTATATCTACTGGCGCGGCGATGTTGCCGATCAGTTCGCCGAGGTGCTGTCGCAGAAGGCGCGGGAAGGCGTGAGCGTCAAGGTGCTGCTCGACTGGGTCGGCAGTATCCCGATGGAGGAGGCTCTGGTCGAACGGATGAAGGCGGCGGGCGTCGAGGTCGTCCGCTTCCGCCCGGTGGCCTGGAGCACGCTCGACAAGGTCAATAATCGCACCCATCGCAAGATCGTCGTGGTCGATGGCCGCATCGGCTTCACGGGCGGCGTCGGTATCGGCGACGAGTGGAACGGCGACGCCCGCACCAAGGCCGAGTGGCGCGACAACCATTACCAGGTCGAGGGGCCGGTCGTGGCCGAACTCCAGGCCGCGTTCGCCGAGCACTGGCTGGAGGCCGGGGGCGAATTGCTGATGGGTGACCGTTTCTTCCCGGCCCTCGCGCCCGCTGGCGACAGTCCGGCCCAGGTGGTCGCGAGTTCCACGAATCAACGCAGCGTCATGCATCTGATGCTGATGACGGCGCTGTCTTCGGCAAAGACGCGGATCCGGCTCGGCACGCCCTATTTCGTTCCGGACGAGACGACCCGTAAGCAACTGCTGGATGCCCGCAAGCGCGGGGTGGAGATCGACATCCTCATCCCCGGCCCGATCACCGATGCCCGCATCGTCCACAAAGCCTCGCGCCATTTCTGGGGCGAGTTGCTGGACGCAGGCATCCGCATCCACGAGTTCGAGCCGACCATGTATCACTGCAAACTCGTGGTGGTGGACGAGGCCTGGGCTTCCGTGGGCTCGACGAATATCGACGACCGGGCCCTGCGGCTGAACGACGAGGTCAATCTCAACGCCTATGATCCGGCCTTCGCCCGCGCGCAGATCGCGGTGTTCGAGGCGGATCTGAAGCGGGCGCGGCCGTATACGCTGGCGCAGTGGCAGGCGCGGTCGTCCTGGGAGCAACTGTCGGACTGGCTCGCGAGCCTGCTGCGCTCGCAGATCTAGCGATCCCGCCTCATGACCGCTTTGCCGCAGACATCATCGCCGCGCAGCCAGGCCTCGCGGCCCCAGTTGCGGTAGCGCAGGCGCAGCGAAATCCAGAAGCCGAAGAACGGCGCGAACAGCAGGCTTAAGGCCAGGGCAACGATCAACAGGTGGGCCGCATGCTCTGCCAGGGGCGGGATCGACAGCACCAGCGTCGTCCCGAAGCCGAAAAGGACGGTCTGGACGATCGCGCCGCAGATCACCGCCAGGAACAGGTCGATATCGAAATCGTCTTCGAAACGCTGCATGGCCGCCTCCTGACGCGTCAACGGCGGGAGGCGGCCGGCAGTTCCGGGGCGAGGCTAGCGGTCCCCGCTCAGGGTCTGGCGCCGCAACTCCTCCTCGACAGCCGCGGCCGATGAGCCCGCCTTGCGGACGGCCTCTTCGAGCTGGCTCTTCGAGATGCCGAATTTGTCGGTCCAGTAGCGGACCTCGTAATCCTCGCCGAGATTGATGCGCGAGCGATCCTGCGGCCCGCGATTCGTCCTGTCGTCAGCCATGGGCGGTCTCCTTCTCTCTCGGAAGGAATCGCGCAGGGGGCGTCAGGTTCCCGGATCCGGCGCAGCCGGCATCAGGCCGAGCCGCTCGCGGGCCGCCCAGCGTCCCAGCATCAGCGCCGCGACCAGCGCCAGCGCGACGGCGAGGCCGATCCAGATGCCGCTGCCGGCCAGCGGCGTGCCGAAGCCCAGCGCGACCGAGAGCGGCAGCCCGATCACCCAGTAGCCGAGCCCGGCATAGAGCATCGGGATGCGCGTATCGCCGAGGCCGCGCAGCAGGCAGGAGCCGACGACCTGCGCCCCGTCGACGATCTGAAAGATCGCAGCGAAAACCAGGAAATGCATCGCCAGCGCCGCGACCTCGATCGCGCCGGGACGGCTGACGTCGAGGAAGGGGCGCACCAGCCAGTGCGGCGCCAACCACATCACGAGGGCCGTCAGCGCCATGAAGCCGACGCCGAGCACGATCGCGACCTGCCCGGCGCGGCGAATGCCGTCGCGGTCGCCGGCACCGAAGGCGCGGCCGACGCGCACCGTCGCAGCCTGGCCGATGCCCATCGGCACCATGAAGGTCAGCGACGCGATCTGGATCGCGATGGCGTGGGCGGCGAGCGCGGTGGGGCCGATGAGGCCCATCAGGAAGGCGGCCCCGTTGAAGATCACGACCTCGAAGGCGAGCGTCGCGCCGATCGGCAGGCCGAGCCGCCAGAAGGCGCGGTAGCGCGGCCAGTCCGCGACCCAGAAGCGGCCGAACAGGCGGAAACGCCGGAATTGCCGGTTGCGCAGCACGAGGGCGGCGAGACCAGCAAACATCAGCACGGAGGAGAGGGCGGTGGCGAGGCCCGAACCGGGCAGGCCCAGCGCGGGCAGGCCGAGCCGGCCAAACATCAGCACCCAGTTGGCGAAGGCGTTGAACAGTACCGCGGCCAGCACCACCAGCATCGCGGCCAGCGGGCGCTGCAGCGCCGCGACGAAGCCGCGCAGCACGAGGTAGAAGAAGAAGGGCAGCAGGCTCCATTGCAGCGCCCGGACATAGCTGCCGGCTGCCGCGGAGAGCGCGCGGTCCTGACCCATTGCGGCGAGAACGGCTTCTGCCTGCCAGAGAAAGAGCCACATCGGCCCGACCAGCGTCGCCGCTGCCCAGAAGCCCTGGCGCACGGTGCGCCTGATCTCGCGCACCGCATGGCGGTTGCGCCCGAGCTCGATCGAGAGCATCGGCGACACGGCTGCCATGACGCCGATCCCGAAGATCAGCACCGCCATGTAGAGATTGGAGCCGAGTGCGCCGGCCGCGAGCGCATCGGGGCCGAGCTGCCCCATCATCATCACGTCGGTTGCCGTCATCGCCGTCTGGGCGAGATTGGTCAGAACCAGCGGCCAGCCAAGACGCAAGGTCGCCCCCGCCTCGGCCATCCAGGCGGAGCGAGACGAGGTGAGCGAGAGGGATTGCGCGGGGGAGGGCATGGGGGGCTGCTTCTAGCCCGCGCCGAACGCCTGCGACAGCCCGCATCGACGGGGCTGCCACCCGTCTGGCGCAATCGCCCGGCCGCCTCTGCCGGCCGGGCGAGAAGAAAAGCTCAGCGCGCCGTCAGCCGGGCGAAGAGATCGCGCGTCACGTTCAGCACGCGCTCGCGAAGCTCCGGCCGGGTCGCCAGCATCCAACCGGCCGCTCCGGCGAGAATCATCCTGAACATGGTCGCATTTCCTCTCGGCAAGTCGGCGGACGGTCCCGCCCCACGCCCGCCCAACGCCCGTGGTGCCGGAAGGTTCAGGGCGGGGCGCCTGATCAGGTCGGCGTGCGGTGCGCGTCGGGCGGTGCGGCGGAGCCGTGAAACCGGAGAGGCTGCGCTCATCGCAGGCGCCAAAAGCAAAAACCCCGGACACCGCTCTTGGGAGCGATCTCCGGGGCTTTGAAGATGGTGGGCGCGACAGGGATCGAACCTGTGACCCCTACGATGTCAACGTAGTGCTCTCCCGCTGAGCTACGCGCCCGTCTGCCGCGTCGGGATAACGTCGCGGCGGCCGGAACAGGTTGCGCCGTTGCCGGGCGACCATGTTGCGAGGTGTGCGGCTATAGCCGCTCGCTTCGAGCCTTGCAAGGCGCTTTGTCGAGAAAGCGTCACAGGCCTGTCGGCGGCCGTCAGGCCGCCAGCAGCTTCTCGACCTCGTTCACCAGCTCGCGCAGGTGGAAGGGCTTGGAGAGCACCTTGGCATCCTTGGGCGTCTGCGAATCGGGGTTCAGCGCCACGGCCGCGAAGCCGGTGATGAACATCACCTTGATGTCGGGGTCGAGCTCGGTGGCGCGGCGCGCCAGCTCGATGCCGTCCATCTCGGGCATGACGATGTCCGTCAGCAGCAGCTCGAAGGGCTCTTCGCGCAGCCGGTTATAGGCCGAGAGCCCATTGTCGAAGGAGGCCACGTCATAGCCCGCATTCTGCAGGGCCTTGACCAGGAAACGGCGCATGTCGTTGTCGTCTTCGGCGAGAAGTATCTTGGTCATGGGCCTGATCTGTCCGTCCCGTAAGGCCTGTGTCTGGTGCAGCGGGGGCCGGCGGCGTAGCCCGGTCCCGGTCTCGACTCGTATTCGCGCTCCATCCCCGCGCGACCGCGGCGGCAGGGTTATCGGCCCGCCCCCGCAGTGGGAACCCACGGTTTCTATAAGGCATCAGTATGGTAAACAACGGGTGAATCCGTGGGCGCTTGCCGCTGCGCGCCTGTGGCGCTTCAACCCAGCCGCTTTGTGTGCTTCTGTCGGCGGCGATGAGCGAGCCATCCCGCCCCCTTTCCACCGGCCCGGAAGACGTCGTCGCCGAGATCGAGCGGCCCTACACGCTGTATCAGCCGGCGCTGCACATCGTGCCGGTGGTGGTCGACGTCCCGCATGCGGGCCGGCGCTATCCCCGGGCCTTCGTCGAGCGCGCAAGGCTGCCGCTGCGCTCGCTGCGCCGCTCCGAGGACGCCTATGTCGACCGGCTCTTCGCCCGCAGCGTGACTCTGGGTGCGCCGCTGCTGGCGGCCGAGTTCCCGCGGGCCTATCTCGACGTCAATCGCGAGCCCTACGAGCTCGATCCGCGCATGTTCGAGGGGCGGCTGCCGCCCTTCGCCAACACCCGTTCCCTGCGGGTCGCGGGCGGGCTGGGGACGATCCCGCGCATCGTCGGCGACGCGCACGAGATCTATTTCGGCCGGATTCCGGTGGAGGAGGCGCTGACGCGGATCGATTCGCTGTACCGGCCCTATCACGCCGGGCTGCGCGACCTGGTGCAGCGGACCCAGCGCGCCTTCGGCACCTGCATCCTGGTCGACGCGCATTCGATGCCCTCGACCGGGCTGGACCGCGAGGGGCCGGTGAAGCCCGATATCATCCTGGGGGATCGGTTCGGCACGAGCGCGGCCGGCTACGTCACCGATGTCGCCGAGGCCGCCTTCACGCGGCTGGGCTTCAGCGTGACGCGCAACCGGCCCTATGCGGGGGGCTTCATCACCGAGCATTACGGCGCGCCCGGCACCGGCGTTCACACGCTCCAGATCGAGATCAACCGCGCCCTCTACATGGACGAGGCGACGCTGCTGCCGCATGGCGGCTTCGTCGTGCTGGAGGAGGCGATCACGGCGGCCATGGCCGAGTGCTTCGCACGCTGGAGCGGCTGGCTCGACGGGTTCCGCCAAGCGGCGGAGTAGGGCGCATGACGGCCCTATGAAGCCGTTGCCACCGCAACAGAAAAAAGGGCCGCACACTTGCGTGGCGGCCCAAGTCTAGGGAGGAAACGCCCAAGGAGGGCAACGAAGGCTTGAGGTCATCGCCCCTTCGCAGTGCACAATATGACGGTGCAGCGCAAAAAAGCAAGTGGCCTGACCAAAATTTTGCGCGAGCCGGCGGCGGATGAGGCATGCGTCAGACGCAGAACGGCGCACTCCAGCGGGGCGGCCAGCACCGGCCGCTTGCCTTCGGCCGGTCCGGCGATCATCAGAAGAGCGGCGCTGCGGATCGGCGCAAGGGGGAACCAGCATGAGCGCGGTCGATTTCGGAGCCTTCGTGGCGGAGCTCGCCACCCAGTCCGGCCGGGCGATCCTGCCCTTCTTCCGCGCCCATCACATGCTCGAAGACAAGTCGCGCGGCGGCGCCTTCGATCCCGTCACCGAGGGGGACAAGGCCGGCGAGACCGTGATGCGCCATCTGATCCGGCGCCAGTTCCCGGCCCATGGCGTGATCGGCGAGGAGTTCGGCAACGAGAATGCCGAGGCCGAGTATTGCTGGGTGCTCGATCCGATCGATGGCACGCGCGCCTTCATCTCCGGCATTCCCGTCTGGGGCACGCTGATCGGGCTGGCGCGCCGGGGCGTGCCGGTCTACGGCATGATGCACCAGCCCTTCACCGGCGAGCGCTACTGGGGCGACGGCGGCGAAGCCCGCTATGACGGTCCGGGGGGAGCGCGCATCCTGCGCACGCGCCAGGTGCGAAACCTGGCCGACGCCACGCTGATGACGACTTCGCCCGCCCTCTTCAAGGGCGAAGAGGCGCAGGCCTATGCCCGTGTCGAGGAGGCCGTCCGGCTCGCCCGCTATGGCTGCGACTGCTATGCCTATTGCATGCTCGCCGCGGGCCATGTCGATCTCGTGATCGAAAGCGGCCTGAAGCCTTATGACATCGTCGCGCTGATCCCGATCATCGAGGGCGCGGGCGGCATCGTCACCTCATGGGACGGAGGCAGCGCCGCCGGCGGCGGGCGCATCCTCGCTGCCGCCAACAAGGCGCTGCATGAGGCCGCGCTGGCGCGGCTCGCCGGCTGAAGCGGGGCCGGCTGCGAGCGGTGCATCCTCGCCGGGAATGAAGGCGTCGAAGGCGGCCCAGAACTGCTCCCGGATCGGATCGCTCTCCATCAGGATCTCGTGGCGCGCCTCGCGCAGGACGAGCGCGCCTCCGGTCTTCAGCCGCGCGGCGAAGCGCTCGATCGCCGGTGTCGAGACGACACGGTCGCGCCCGGCGGCGATCACCAGCGTCGGCACGCGCACCTCGCGGGCGGCGTGGGGGGCGGCCAGCCGCGCCATCAGGCGGAAGGCGGTGCGGACCCAGGCGATGGTCGGGTCGCCGATGCTGAGATGGCGGGCGGCCGCCGAAAGCGCGCTGTTGCGGGCATAGCGGACAGGGTCGCCGCTCAGGCGGTTGCCCTCGAAGGGCTTGGTCGCGATCGCGGTGTCGCCGCCGCCGGGCACGAAGGCCTTGCCGAAGCCGAACCAGAACAGCACGCTCGCAAGCCGGCTGGCGGCCCTCGGATTGTCGATGATGGCGAGCTCGAGCATCGGCGCCAGCGCCACCAGCCGGGAAACGGGCAGGGCGTCCCGGCGGGCGGCGTCGAGGCACAGGGCCGCCCCCATCGAATGAGCGAGGACGAAAAAGGGGCCTGGGCAGCGCTCCTGCATCTGCGCCATGGCCAGCGCCAGATCCGCCTCGTAATGGCGCAGCCAGCCGACATGGCCCTTGCGCTCGCGGCGGACGAAGCGCTGCGAGCCTCCTTGGCCGCGCCAGTCGAAGGTCAGCACATGGAAGCCGCGCCGGCGCAGTTCGGCGGCGGTCTCGCCATAGCGCTCGATGAATTCGGCGCGACCCTGCACCAGGACGACGGTGCCGCGCACGGGCTTCACCGTCGGGCGCCAGCTCGCGAAGCGGACCTTGGCGCCGTCGCGCGTCTGGGCAAACCAGACCCGGCCATGGCCCGGCATCGGATAATCGGGATGGGCGAAGAGTTCGGCGTCGGCCATGGCGGGCTTTCCGGCGGCTGGCTCGCGATCCGGGCGGCGTCGCCACCGATCCGCCGACCCCGTTTATGCCCGCCGGAACGACCTCTTGAAAAGCCGAAAACGTCTTCCCAGATCAGCTCCGTGCAGGCCGGAACGGCTGCACGCACCTGAACCGGGCCCGCGCTCGAGACGAGGCGGGCTGGACATCGACGTCGCTTCTTTGGAGGACATCATGCGTCACTTCGATCTTTCCCCGCTCTATCGCTCGACCGTCGGCTTCGACCGTCTGTTCTCGCTGCTCGACCAGGTCGGCAGCACCGACTCGGCCCCGAGCTATCCGCCCTACAACATCGAGCGCACGGCCGAGAACGCCTACCGCATCACCATCGCGGTCGCCGGCTTCGGCGAGTCCGACCTCTCGATCGAGAGCAAGGAGAACGCGCTGACGGTGCGCGGCGAGAAGCAGGCCAACGACAATGGCGAGAAGCGTGAGATCCTGCATCAGGGCATCGCCGCGCGCGCCTTCGAGCGCCGCTTCCAGCTCGCCGACTATGTGCATGTGACCGGCGCCAGCCTCGAGAACGGGCTGCTCCACATCGATCTCGTCCGCGAGATCCCCGAGGCCAAGAAGCCGCGCCAGATCGCGATCGGCAGCGGCAAGGCGAAGGTCCTCGAGGCCAAGGTGGAGACGGCTCAGGCCGCCTGATCGCTGCTGCGTCCGTCGCCTGAAACAGAGGCGCCCCCGGGAAACCGGGGGCGCTTTTTCGTTGTGGCAGACGAAGGCGGGAGCGCTCACTCCATCGGCGTCACAGGGACGGCGGGCGTCTCCGGTTTCGGTTGGGACGAGGTCGAATCCTGCGGTTGCACGGGCGGCAGCTGGGCGGGAATGCCGGGCTGCTCGGTGCGGGCCAGTGGCGGCGTGCGCTCGCCGCCCTCGGTGCCGCGCACATCCGTGGGATTGACGAGGCGCGGCTTCTCCGCCCC